>JAEUQZ010000217.1 GCA_016788965.1 Anaerolineae bacterium
AGCGCGATTGCCCGCACCAGCAGATCAAGAGGATCGAGTGATAACAAAACCGTCTCCGATCACGACTGTCCGTGAAGTTGCGCGTTAGTATAACATACTGTCCTCTCGGCTGTACGCGCCCGAAGTTGAGGGTTTGGTGAGATGAGAAAAGTGCATCAGTGACCACCCCGCCGGGTTGTATATGGTAAGATGAGTGCGTTTTGCGTCCCGGTCTGGCCGGCCTGCTGAATTCTGACTCTGATGTTCGGCAGCGGCGTATTTGTGGAAGCGCAATGATGGTCTATGAGGGATCAAAACGAATGGGACGACTTGCCCTGTCCCTTTAGTGGACATGGCTTTTCGGCAGCCAGATCACTTTAGTGTCAGGCGGTCTCGTCCGAGGATGGTTCGCATGGTTGAAAGACAGATGCCGCAAATCGTCATTGGGGATCGCGTCCAACTGCGAAAGAAACATCCCTGCGGCAGCGATCAGTGGATCGTCACGCGGGCGAACGGGAGCGATATCGGCCTGCGTTGCGGCGGCTGCGACCGTCGCATCCTGCTCCCACGCGGCGCTTTTTTGAAACAGCTTAAGCAGGTGATCGCCTCCGGTGGCGATCCCGCACCGAAGGAAAACTCATGAAGAAAATCCTCATCCTGTTTTCGGATACTGGCGGCGGTCATCGGGCGGCGGCTGAAGCCATTCGGGACGCGCTGCTGGCCCGTCACCCGGACGAGGCCCAGGTCGAAATGGTCGATGTCTTTCGCGCTTATTCGCCCTTCCCCTTCAAATACGCGCCGGAGATGTACCCCTGGATCGTCAACCGTAGCAAAGCCTCCTGGAGCTTCGGCTATAAGCTGACCAACTCCATGAGCAGCGCCCATCTCATCTCGCGCGGCATGTATGTCTCCCTGGAAAAAGGGCTGCTGCGGATGCTGGCCCAGCATCCCGCCGATGTCATCGTCTCGGTGCATTCCATCCTCACCCGCCCCACCATGCACACCCTGCTCCAGTTCGAGAAGCGTCCTCCCTTCATGGTGGTCGTCACCGATCTGGTCTCCACCCACATGTTCTGGTACGACCGCCGCGTCGAACGCTGCCTCGTGCCCACCGTCCCCGCCCTGGATCGCGGCCTGATGAGCGGCCTGAAGCCGAATCAGCTTCGCGTCACCGGCCTGCCCGTCCATCCCGACTTTGCCCGCCGCCTGACTGATAAAGCCAGTGCCCGCGCCGAATTGGGCTGGGACGCCGACCTGCCGGCCATCCTGCTGGTCGGCGGTGGCGAAGGCATGGGGCCGATCTACAAAACTGCCCGCGCCATCGACGAGCAGCGCCTCAACTGCCAGATGGTCATCATCGCCGGGCGTAACCAGGCCCTCCGCGAGCAGTTGGAATCGGATCGCTGGAATCAACCCACGAAGGTCTATCCCTTCGTCACCAACATGCCCACCATGATGGCCGCCGCCGATATTCTGGTCAGCAAGGCCGGCCCCGCCACCATCAGCGAAGCCTGCATCGCCGGCCTCCCGGTCATCCTCTACGATGCCATCCCCGGCCAGGAAACCGGCAACGTCGATTTCGTCGTGGAGAACGACGCCGGCGTCTTCGCCCCCACCCCGCAGGCCGTCACCCAAGCCGTCTCCGAATGGCTGGCTGAAGGAACCCAGGGCTTGCGCCGCCGCTCGGAGAATGCCCGCCGCCTGGGGCGTCCCAACGCCGTCTGGGATATCGTCGATGAGGTCTGGGACTATGCTCACCATCCTCCCGTCATCAACCCGCGCCGCAACCTGCTCCAGGACCTCACCGAGCGCGTCCCGGTACGCATCCGCCGCATTTCCCGGTAATGGGGATAGCGTACTGACACTCACCCAATTCCTATGTACTGTGAGCCTGCGATTCGCTATCCTGTGATTCGTATCGCTCAACTATTCACATACGGAGTATCCACTGCATGTCCCGTCCCCGTTTCTGGTTTACCCTATCCCTCCTGATCCTCCTGCCGCTGGCGCTCATCGTGCCCGTCACCGCCCAGCAGACCGCCGACTCGCCCGCCACCATTGTCAACGACGAGGGCGGCCCGGTGCGGATCACTGGCCTGTTGATCTATACCAACGGCTTCTTCACCCTCGGCGTCGATGAACCCGTCATCATCCTCGAAGACCAGGCCGGCTTCGTGGATCGCAATCGCGGCTACACCATGCCCGTCGAATCCCAGGTGTTGGGTGAACTCACCTCGGATTTCTACAGTTCACCCGTGAGCTATGAAATCACCCTGCCGGATCAACCCGACGCCCCCACCCGCGACGTCGATTTCGACGGCCAGACCGAAACTGGCGTCACCATCTACGCCATCGCCTTCTGGCAGAACGTCTGGGGCGATGAGTTCCTGGAAAAGCGTGACCTCTTCGGCGGCGGCTGGTCTAACGCCTATGCCTCCACCGAGGCCGACCCCAACCCCTCGGCCAAAGGCGAGATCATCGGCGGCAAATACCTGGTCTATGCCTCCGACGATCAGCAGTCCTTCCCATCCGCCTTTGGCGACGATGGCAAGCTCTTCACGGGCGATGAACCCACCGTGCGGCTCCCCCAGGGCTACACCGTCGTCGATCTGGATACCGACCCCTTCACCTTCGACCGTTCCCGCGAACCTGAAATCGACCTGATCGAAGGCGAAGGTCAGGAACAGCCCGATTTCTCCAACCAGAGCTTCACCGAGGCTTTCGACAGCTTGATTGAACTCTTCCGCCTCCAATATGCCTACACCGAGTTCAAGGAACTCGACTGGGACGCCCTCAAGGCCCAGTTCCGCCCCATGTTCGAGGAAGCCGACCGCAGCGGCGACTTCGACGCCTATGCCACCGCCCTACGCCTGTTCATCTGGTCGATCCCCGATGGACACCTCAGCGCCCCGAACGATGACGCCGCTTTCGAGCGTGCCATCAGCGGCGGCTTGGGCATCGCCCTGCGCGAACTCGACGACGGCCGCATCATCGTCGAATTCCTGACCGAAGGCGGCCCGGCGGAGCAGGCTGGCATCCAACTTGGCGCCGAAATCCTGGAACTCGACGGCCAGCCGCTCGAGCAGGCCATCCAGAACACCGTGCCCTGGTCAGCGCCCTTCAGCGCCGCCCATGTCCTCCGTTTGCAGCAGCTTCGCTATGTCGTCCGCTTCCCGCTCGGCACAGCCGTAGATGTCACCTACCGCAACCCCGGCGATACCGATCCGCAGACCATCACCCTGGAAACCTCCGACGAAATCGACAGCTTCCGCTATGCCTCCTTCAACCGGGGCAACCAGCCTGCCGACGAGCCGGTCGAGTTTTCCATCCTCGATAACGGCTACGGCTATGTCCGCATCATCGGCTTCTCCGAAAACGCCAAGCAGACGATTTCGCTCTGGGAAGACATGATCCGCACCCTCAACGAGCAGGACATCCCCGGCCTCATCATCGACATGCGTCACAACGGCGGCGGCAGCGGCTTCATGGCCGATCAGATGGCCGCCTATTTCTTCAATGAACCGCTTGAACTCGGCAACACCGCCACTTACGACGCCAGCATCGGTGACTTCTACAGCGATCCCTCGGTCAAGCAGCAGTTCATCCTGCCGCCGGACGACCTGCGCTATGACGGCCCCATCGCCGTACTGGTCGGCCCCAACTGCGCCAGCGCCTGCGAGTTCTTCTCCTGGAACATGCTGCTCCAAGACCGCGCCACCACCGTCGGCATGTACCCCACCAACGGCATCGCGGGCGGGCAGGCCACCTACCTCATGCCCGGCTACCAGCTTCAGTATTCGACCAGCCGCTCGGTCGATCCCCAGGGTAACATCATCATCGAAGGAACCGGCGTCGCCCCCACCCTCCCTGTCCCCATCACCGAAGACACCATCTTCGCCCCCGGCGACATCATCCTGGATACCGCCGTGGACTACCTCAACCAGTCCACCGGAGGCTAACCTCCCCTATCCTATCAGGGCAGAACGCATGGTTCTGCCCTGATACTCCCACTCTCTCCGTATTCCTCTACGTCCTCCTCGTCATATCCCCCACTCTCCGTATGATCTCTGTGTTCTCTGTGCCTCTGTGGTGGTATTGCATTGGATTTTCATCTTCGGGTGTGATGCCAATTCATAAGGACTTTCCGGTCAGGATTTGCACTCCGTCTTCCCTAATCCCCAACCCCTAATCCCCAATCCCTGTTCCCATCTTTGGGCATTATTCACGATCCGCCGCTTGCCCCCCACTGCATAATTCTGTAGTATGGCCGCATGATTTTGCGCCCAATCCCATTGGAGGCCATAAGCCAATGAAAGCTGTCATCCTGGCCGCCGGTAAAGCGACCCGGCTCCGCCCTGTGACTCTCACGATGCCGAAGGCGTTGGTTCCGGTCGCCAACAAAACCCTCATCGGCTATGCCATCGATGTCTTGAAAGCCGCCGGTTTCCAGGACATCGGCATCGTCGTCAACGACCTGGACTCACCCATTCCGCAAACCCTGGCCGAAGGCGCATCGATGGGTGTCAACCTCAGCTACATCGTCCAGGAAGAACAGAAGGGCCTCGCCCACGCCGTCGGCCTGTGCCAGGATTTCGTCGGAACCGATCCGTTCTGCGTCTTCCTCGGTGACAACATCTTCCAGGACAAAATGGGGCCGATGTTCGCCAACTTCGTTGGATCAGGCGCAGAATCAGCCATCGCCCTCGGCGAAGTCTCCGATCCCTCGCGCTTCGGCATCGCCGAACTGCACCCCGACGGCGCGATCCAGCGCGTGGTCGAGAAGCCCAAAGAACCCAAATCCAATCTGGCGATTGCCGGCGTCTATCTCTTCCGCCCCTCCATCTTCGACGCCATCAGCCGCATCAAACCCTCCTGGCGCAATGAACTCGAAATCACCGACGCCATCCAGACCCTCGTCAATGACGGCGGCCGCGTCGATTCCTACATCCTCAAGGGCTGGTGGATCGATGCCGGCAAACCCGACGCCATCATCCTGGCGAACCAGCTTGTCCTGGAAGAACTGCCCTATACCCCCGCCATCGAGGACAAAGACCTCATCCTCGGCAAATCCGAGGTCTCGCACCGCGTCATCTTGGGCAAAAACAGCCAGGTCGTGGACAGCGTGATCCGCGGCCCGGTCATCATCGGCGACAACACCATTGTCAAAAACAGCTACGTCGGCCCCTATACCTCCATCGGCGATAACGTTGTCATAGAAGGCAGCGAAATCGAAGCCAGCATCGTCATGCGGAACTGCGTCATCCGCAACGTGCCCGGCCGCATCGATTCCAGCCTGCTCGCCGATAACACCCAGGTCGTCGCCGGGGCGCGGATGCCTGCCACCCACCGCTTCGTCCTGGCCGAAAACACCTTCGTCCAGTTGTAGACCATCTGCAAATACAGCCCGTGATACGCTTTTCGCGCCATTCCCTCCAACTAGCTGTATCGACTCCCCCTCTCCATGCAATGGAGAGGGGGTCGGGGGGTGAGGATCAGGTAGGAACTGAGGAGAACAGCCCCATTATGTCCCCAATCGAAACCATCAAGTCCAATCTCACCCAGGCCCGCGCCCGCCTCAACCACGTCTTCGATCAGGTCGGCAGCCGCTGGGATACCCAGGTCTATTCCGATGGCGCGGCCTGGACGGTCAGGCAGCTTGCCATCCACCTGATGATCTCCGACAAAGGCCAGAACGCCACCGTCATGGGTATCGCCCGCGGCGAAGAAGGTGTCCCCGCCGATTTCGATCTCGAACGCTACAACCGCCGCTCGGTCGAGAAACGTGCCGAAGCCACCATCGAGGAAGTCCGCGCGGCGCTGGCGACCTCTTTTGGCGAACGTGTCGCCTGGCTGGACGCGCTCGATGAAGCCGCGCTCACCCGCACCGGCCGCCACGGATCGATGCAGATCATGAGCGTCGCCGCGATTCTCAACCTGATGGCCGACCACGAACGTACCCACGCCGCCGATATTGCGAAGGCGCTCAAGATCGAGTAGTCTCAGTGCCATATTTCGGCACATCGGCTGTTTCAGGTGGACTCTAGGGACGAGGCAAATCTCGTCCGCCATCCTGGAACAGGATCACAGACGACGCAGGGAGAATCCGCATGAAGGTTCTGATCGGCTACGCCAGTATCCACGGCTCGACCGCCGAGGTCGCCCATTTCATGGGCCAGGTCTTCCGCGAACGCGGCGTGGAGACGGCTATCATCGCCGTCGATAAGGTCGAGTCCGTCAAGGAATACGACGCTTTCCTCATCGGCTCGCCCATCTATGCCGGCATGTGGCTGACCGAAATGTCCCGCTTCCTGGATCAGTTTGGCGCGGACATGGCCGGCAAGCCCGTCTACTTCTGGATCACCTGCATCCGCGTGCTGGAACCCGATGGCTACCAGCACGCCCTGGACAACTACCTGCACCGCCCCACTCTGGAAAAGATCGGCACGCGCGACATCGGCGTCTTTGCGGGCAAGCTCAGGTTCGAGACCATCGACTGGGATGAACGCTGGACGCTCTCCGCCCGCTACGACGGCAAGGAACTCCCCGGCTCGCGCAATGATGACTACCGCGACTGGAACGCCATCCGCGCCTGGACCATCCAGGTACGTGACCAGCTTCTCGGCGGCTGAGCCTTCACCCTTTCAGGAGGGCACGCCACCCCGTACCCTCCTCCGTATTCCTTGGCGCCCTTTGCGTCTTCGCGGTTAAAGCCTTTTTTCCCCTCTCCGTATTCCTCTGTGTTCTCTGTGTCTCTGTGGTGGAATTCTTTCCATCTTCAGAATTCGAGCAGTGCCTGCATCCGCGCCTGAATCTGCCCCGGCTGAGGGATCACCCCCTCCATCAGATCGGTGCTGAATGGCACGGGCGTGGACGGCGCGCCGATCCGCTCGATGGGCGCATCCAGCGCCATGAACGCCTCCTGCGCGAGGGTTGCCGCGATCTCCGCCCCGAACCCCGCCACCAGAATCTCCTCGTGGACGATCAGGCACTTCCCCGTCTTCCGCACCGACTCCAACACGGTCGCCTGATCCCACGGCACAATCGTCCGCAGGTCGATGATCTCGATGGACGCGCCCAGTTCCGCTGCCGCGTTCTCGCACCGCTCGACCATCCCGCCCCACGTCACCACCGTCAGATCGCTTCCCGTTTGAATGATCCGCGCCTGACCGAATGGCAGCATGAACGCATCCCCCGGATACGGCCGCCGCGCCCACGGCGCATCCAGCATCGCCCGGTGTTCCAGGAACAGCACTGGATCATTCCCCCGCATCGCCGTCCGCAGCAAACCCACCGCGTCCTCCGCGTTCGACGGCGCGGCGATCCACCATCCCGGCTGGTGCGCGAAGGTCGCCTCGCTGGTCACGCTGTGCCACGGATCGCCGATCCGCCGGTAGCCCCCGGACGTCCGCACCACCATCGGCGCGGCGAAGCGGTTGTTCGTCCGCCAGCGCACCGTCCCGCAGTTGTTCATGTGTTCCGTCGCCGGATCGATGTACTTCCGGTACTGAATCTCCGGCAGTGGCATCAGCCCCGCATAGGCCATCCCCACCGCCCGCCCGATGATCCCCTCTTCCGAAAGGCTCGTATCGAACACCTGCTGTGAGCCGTGCTTCTCCTGCAACCCCAGCGTCACCGCATGGACGCCACCCTTCCGCCCCACATCCTCCCCAAACAACACGCAGCGCGGATTCAGCGCCAGTTCCACATCCAGCGTCCGCCGGATCGCCTCCAGCATATTGATCCGGCGCGGCTCAGGCGGATCGGGAACCGGGCTGCCCTCCGGCAGTCTGATCCCCAGCGGCAGCAATCCGCCCACCTGCTGCGGACTGGCCGCCTCCCAGAACGTCCGCTCCACGACCGTCGCCGGATCAGGCCGTGCCTGCGCCATCGCCGCATCCCTACCCGCCAGCACCGCCGCCTGCGCCTCCTCGCGCAGCGCCTCCCACTCCGCCTCGGAGATCAACTCCGGCACAAGGTACTCCCGCAGCGCCGGGATCGGATCGCGCGTCCATTCTTCTTCCAGCACGCTGGCCGGTTTATACGCCTGATTGTCCACGCTCGAATGCCCCGAAAGGCGCGGCACAGTCAGCCGCAGCAGACCCGGCCCCTGCCCCCCGCGCACATGCTCGACCGCCGCCTGCACCAACGCGGCGGTCTCATCCGGTCGCGTCCCGCTCCCATCCCATACCTGCAAATCCCGGAACGCCGCCAGATTTGCCGCGATGTTCCCGCCCGGCGTCTGCATCGGCCCTTCTACCGAGATCGCGTAATGGTTGTCCTCGATCACGAACAGCAGCGGCAGCTTCAGCGTCGTCGCAATCGTCAGCGACGCCCAGAACCCGTTCGTCGCCACCGACCCATCCCCGCCGAACACCAGGCACACCGCCCCATCCCACTCGGCCTCCCCACGCCCCTCGGCATGGT
>JAEUQZ010000218.1 GCA_016788965.1 Anaerolineae bacterium
CGGCCAGCAGCGCGACGATCAGCAGTTTGGTTTTCATCACAAATCCTTTCCTGTCTTCTTCTATTTTCGTTCGCAGTCGATCAATCCAGCTTTTCCCTTGCAGTTGCTCCCCTGATCCCTCCTCTTGAATACAGCCACTCTGACCTAATGTGAATACGGGCGAATCTTCCAGGCGATCTTGAAGATTTCCCACCGGTACGCCAGCCCGCGCGGGGCCAGGATCAGGAAGATCACCAGCAGTAGCCCGAACAGCAGCGGACTCAGCGCCGCCGAGATGCTGGTGGGGTCAATAAATGGGAGAAGCTGTGGCAAAATCACGCCCAGGCTGGGCAGCAGCACCACCGGGATGATGTACTGCCGCAGCAGCGTCACGAACGCCACCCCGAACAGCGGCCCCAGCGGGAAGCCCGCCCCGCCGATCACCAGCATCGCCAGGAACTCAATCGACAGCGGCAGCGTGAACTTGTCCAGCGACAGGCTGTTATCATGGAAGGCCAGCAAACCGCCCGCGATCCCGGCATACAGGGCGCTGATGAAAAAGGCTTGCAGCTTGTAGGCGAAGACGTTGATCCCCAGCAGTTCCGCCGCCAGATCGTTATCGCGGATCGAGATGAATGCCCGGCCCACCCGCGTGCGGATGATATTCCGCGCGGCCAGCATCAGCACCACCGACAGCGGCACGATCAGGTAATAAATGGCCGACTCGTGCGCCAGGCTGATCGGGCCGAGCATCGGCGTCGGCACTTCCAGCGGGCGTGATCCGTTGGTCAGCGGTTCCAGCGGGTAGCGCAGCAGCCACGGGATGATGAACTGCGCGGCCAGCGTCGCCATCGCCAGATAAAACCCCTTGACCCGCAGCGACGGCAAACCGAACAGCAGACCCACCACGCCTGTGAACAGCGCCGAGATCGGGATCGCCAGCCAGAAGGGCATCCCCAATTCCCGCGCCATCACCGCGCTGCTGTACGCCCCGACCGCCATAAACGCGGCGTGCCCCAGCGAAATCTGCCCGGTGTAGCCGATCAGGATGTTCAATCCCTGCACCGCGATAATGAAGATGGCGATGCGGACGATCAGCCCGATCCACGTCTGCGGGATGATATTCAGCCCCAGCGGCCCTTCGACCGTCAGCAGCGGGATAATCAGCAGCAGCACGAACAACCCGTTGGACATCCAGCGGTCGCCGCGCGTCCGGTTGAGCGCGATGTCCTGGTCGTAGCTCGTATCGAGAATTCCGGCAGGGCGGATATTGGCCGACATAGATGTGTCCTAAATCCTCTCGATGCGCTTCTGCCCGAACAACCCGTCCGGGCGGAACACCAGCACGATCATCAACGCCAGATACGGAGCCAGTTCCGTCCCCGCCTGCAAACCGGGGAACAGCAGATCCGCCATTTTCTCGATCACGCCGATCACCAGCCCGCCGATCAGCGCCCCGCTGATCGACTCCAGCCCCCCCAGCAGCACCGCCGGGAAAGCCAGCAGCGCCAGCAGCGGCATATTCTGCGAGAGACTCGCCGCGCCGCCCTGGAGGACGCCGCCCGTGGTCGCCAGCAGCGCCGCAATAGCCCAGGCCACCGCCAGGATCACCCGCACGCGCAGCCCGACCGCCTGCGCCAGGCGCTGGTTCTCGGCGCTGGCGCGCATCGCCAGCCCCACATTGGTGAACTGGAAGAACAGCACGAACGCCAGGAACGCCAGCAGCGCCAGCCCGAATGAGATCAACAAACCCGGCTGGATCACCACCAGCCCGTCCAGCGCCTCCCGCAGTCCCTCCAGTTTGATCGTCGGCAGTGACGCCCCGTCCGCGCCAGAGAAGACTTGCAGCGGGATTTCCACGCTGCCCCAGGTCAACTGAGTCCCGCCGCGCAGCAGTTCGCCGATTGCCAGCGTCATCAGCACCATCGCAAACAACGGCTGCCCGATCAGCGGGCGGATGGTGAAGCGTTCGACGGCCAGCCCCAGCAGCACCCCGCCCAGCACCGCGCCGGTGATCTGCACCGTCTTGCCGACATACTGCGGATCGGCCAGGAGCTTCTCGACGGTGAGGTAGGGCTGGGCCGCGCCAGTGGTTCCGGCGATGATCAGATAGGCGACGGCGGCCAGGATGAGCGCCGCGCCGATCAGGAACTTCCAGCGGCTGCCGCGAGCCGCTTCGGGGGTCGCGGCGGGGATATTCAGGGGTTTTTCCCAGGTGGTTTGTGCCATGCGATGACCTTCTTCCAGTAAACCTCGTGATGCCGTGCATTTGCTAACGATTTCGGCGCGTTCATTATAGCCGACGGACTGGCGCGTGACGATAGATGTGCCGCGCGGCGTCCAGTGTCGATTGTCACCCTTGTCTTGTGAAAAAGTGTACAAAAAAGCCTGGAGGTTGGCAACACCTCCAGGCTGGGTTCTCAGGCGAGATTAAGTTGTCCGCGAAGGGGGCGGATCGGCTAATCGACCTCGTGCTGGCTGCGCTCGCGCATGACCACCACCGCTCCGACGACCAGTACCGCGCCGATGCCCATCAGCAGCAGCAGGGTGGTCGGGAAGTAGACCTGCGAGGCGGACTCGGCGGTCGCTTCAGGCACGGCTTCCTGCGCCAGGACGGGCAGGGCCGCGGCCAGGATCAGCACACTCAGGACGAGGGAACGCAGCAGCTTCATGGGTTTTCTCCGCGACAATCCAAGAGCGAATTCATGACGACCATTCTAGCGCAAAACGGGCGGCGCGTCGCCGGATTCATTCCGGCGACGGGCCATCCTGACTTTCCAGGAAGGACAGCACATCGGCCAACTGCTGTAAGCTGATGCGGTCGCCGAAGTTGCTGACCATGATGTTGGTGTATCCGGGCACGACGTAATGGCCGGGATCGATGATGCTCTCGATGAGGTACTGGGTCGGCGTGTAATCGCTCAGCGCCGGGTCGAGCAGGCGCACGTCCAGCACGCGGGTGTAGGTTCCCTCGGTCGGCGGAGCAACCTTCGCTTCGGCCAGATGGCAGCCCGCGCAGGCCAGTTCGCCGTTGTAGAGCAGTTGGCCGTTGAGAGGATCGCCGTAGACGGTATCGAGCGCGGCCAGAATGCGTTGTACGTCAGAGCCGACCGGACGCTCAGCGGCGTCAGCGGGGATGTAGCCGCAGTCCAGGGCAAGCTGCTGGTAGGCTTCGCCGACCTTGAAGAGGCTGTCGAGGCCGACTTCGGGCGACGCTCCGGCCATGTCCTGGCTGAGGCTTTGCAGGCGGGCGCTGAGTTCGGCCTGCTGGCGCAGCAGTTCCGCCGGGTCACACAGCAGCGTGACCGGGATGGGGGTCGGCTCCGGCGTGGGGATGGGGGTGGGAGTCTCCTGAGCAGCGATCCACCCGGTGGCGATCAGCAGCAGGCCGAGGGCAGTCAATATGATGGTGGACTTGCGGCGCAGCACGGATGCACCTCCTTCTCAAATGGTCAGTCGTCAGTCATGGATGACTGCTTCGAGAACGGGGCATCCTCACCCCCTGCCCCCTCTCCACTTCGTAGAGAGGGGGTTCATAGAGACTTGAAGTCCCCTCTCCATGCAATGGGGAGGGGATTTAGGGGTGGGGATGCCGTGCGGCAGTCATCCGCGACTCAGGTCATTCAACAAAGAGGGGCGGTTTGCTGACCGCCCCCCTGATGCTCTCCAATTGTCCGAACGGCGCGAACCGGTCTACTGGTTCTGCGTCTCCAGGTAGGCGACCAGATCGGCCATGTCTTGCAGCGTCAGGCGTTCACCGAAGGTGGGCAGCATGACGTTGGTGAAGTTCGGGACGATGTAATTGCCGGGCATCACGATCGCCTCGACGATGTACTGGTCGGGCGTGTAGCCCGCCAGCAGCGGGTCCTGCAGGCGTTCGCCTGACGCGCGGGTGAACGTCCCGGCGGTCATCGGGCCAGTGCCGTTGGCATCCGGGAGATGGCAGCCGGAGCAGCCCAGCACGCCGCCGCCGCGCTGCGGATTGGCCGTGCCGTGATAAAGCCTGTCACCCCGCGCCGGATCGCCCTGCACCGTAGCCAGATCAGCTATGATTTGAGCAACATCCGTGCCGACCGCGTCCGGGACATCCGCCAGAACAATACCTGACGGGTCAATCGGCTCAATGGCGAACTGGTTGACGGCGAAGAGGTCTTCGACCGTCCAGGCATCGCCCTTGTCCCAGTTGAGGATGTAGGCGGTCAGGTCTTCGATCTGATCCATGCGGAGCGGACCACCCGCTGTCTGCGCCCAGGCGACCATGCCGCCCTGGGGCCAGTAGCTCACGCTGGCGGGGCGACCATGCACCAGGGTGGTGACGACGAAGGCTTCGCGCGTGCCGACCCAGCCGACGTTCGACAAGCGGTCGAAACGGTCGGGGTTATAGCCGCGCTCGACAGCCGCCTGCACGCCGCTGGTGCGCTGGAGGTTGAGTCCTTCGATCTGGGCATCGATTTCGGTGATGCGGGTATCGATCTCGGTCTTGCGGGCGTCGGTGGTCTGGGTTTCGCCCCGTTCCAGGTTCAGGCGGGTTTTTTCCTGGCGCAGGCTGGTGATCTCGGCGGTGATTTCCGGGAAGAAATCATGGCCGAAGAACTGCGGGTTATTGAGTGCCGGGGCACGACCCGCGCCGCCGCGTCCATCCGGCCCGTGGCAGGTCGAACAGTTGGAGGCGTAGGAATACGCGCCCAGTTCGATGGAGCGGGCCTCTTCCATCTGCTGGAAGGCCGCCATGCGCCCGCCTTCATTGATGGCCGCCCAACCCAGCAGGATCATCATGCCGACGAAGGCCAGGATTCCGACGGTGATGCGGTTTTCGATACTGCCGACAAGCATCCGTTCAAACATGTTTTCTCGTCCTGAGTAACACCCAAACTGTCGGGTTCAAGCGCCGCCAGAGCAGTCATGAGGCTGCCCTGGCGACCGGGCCGGTTCGCTTTAGTGGGCGAAGTACAGCGCGTCCTTGTGGATGAAAGTGTGATAGACGTTGATCCGGCGGATCGGGTTGCCATTGGCATCCAGGATCGGGATCGGGTTGCCGTTGGCATCCAGCACCGGACGGCCGCCCTGCACCTGAACTTCATCCCAGGTGATGACCAGATCGATGCGTTTCAGGTTTTCCTGGTTCTGGGTGATGACAATCGCGCCCCAGCCGTTGTACAGGTACTTGCCGTTCTCTTCAATGCGCTTGGCAAAGAACGTCAACTGCTTCAGGAATTCGGGCGCATCGGCTGGAACGGGACGGAAATTCAGATCACCGGAGAGCGCCAGGTACGTCGCTGAGAGGGCGTTCTTGACCTGATCCTGCATACTCACCTGGACGGTCTGACCGGGCGAGGCTCCTGGAACCCAGACCTGGGTTTGTAGGACTTCCTGAGTGAATGCCCCGACCACATTGGGTTCGTCACCGGCCTCGGCCTCGATCTGCCGGGTGGTGTACATGCCGGGGACAAGCTGGTCATAGGGAACCGGCAGCAGCTTGCCGACATGACTGTGCGCTGGCGGGAAGGTGAGTTCGTGGAAGATTTCGCTGTCCGGCGAGGTCGCCACCGCGAATTCGGGCAGCCCCATGTAGCTCAGGATGGTGATGAAGGAGATGAACGCCAGGAACAGGGTGATAGCGATGCGGCGATGGGCGAAACGGCGGCTGGGGGTCACATCCAGGTAAGGATAGACGGCCAGCGCACCCAGCACCAAACCGGGGAAGATGATGCCCCAGAAGACCTTATCTCCCAGCTTGAGCGCGCCCTGAATCCAGAGGAAATACCACGGCGCGGTCGTGCCGAGCGGTGTCACCTGTGGATCGGCGTGGTGTTCCAGCGGGGCGTCATAGAACCAGATGCACAGCACGACCAGGATCAGCGTCGTAACGGCGATCCACATGATCTCGCTGGTGAGGACATCCGGGATGAAGTAGACGCGCTTATCGAGCGGCACACGCTTGGCGGTGTCTTCGCCGATGTTCTCTTTGCGCGGCGGCAGGCTGTGGCCGTGGACGATCACCTTGTAGTAGTGAACGCCCGTGAAGGCGAACAACAGCGCCGGGAGCAGCAGGACGTGCAGCAGATAGAAACGCAGCAAGCCGTTGGCGGCGATTTCCGGGCCACCACGGATGAGCAGGTTGAGGTTATCGCCGACGATCTGCGGCGGGGTGGCTTCGATCATGGACGCGCCGATGGTGACGGCCCAGAGCGCCAACTGATCCCAGGGGAGCAGGTAGCCGCTGAAGCTCAGGAAGCCGGTGATCGCCAGCAGCAGCAGCCCGGTGAACCAAGTGAACTGTCTGGGCTTTTTATATGATCCGGTAAAGAACGTTCGGACCATATGTAAACTGACGATCAGCACCATCGCCTCGGCGCCCAGACGATGCAGGTCGCGCATCAACTGGCCCAGCGGAATGCTGCCGATGATGCTGAGCATGTTGGCATAAGCCACATCGGGCGAGGGGGTGTACCAGACCATCAGCAGGATGCCGGTAATGGTCTCAAAGAACACCAGATAAGTGGACAGCCATCCCAGCCGGAAGGTCGGATACAGACCGGTCATATCGGCGTGGAAGTAGCTGGGCCGCATGTGGAGCCAGAAGCCATCCGCATGCGGTTGGAGACGAGGGTTCGGTTTCCGGCTGGCTGCTTCTCCGCGCAGGGCCTCGCGGATGTCCTGAACATTCATGCCAGCCGTCAGCCGCTCCACCGACTCATCGACGAGTTCGAAGACAGCCCGTTTGAGGCCCTTCTCCTTCACATCGTCCAGGAAGGATGGAAACGGAAGTACGGACATTTGGAGCGCTCCTCGATCACAAAACGGCTATCGAACCGCAGAAGAATTCACAGTGAACGCTACACATGACCATCGCGGCGGATGCGCGCGCCAGTGTTGACATCGATCTTGATGATGGCCTTGCCATTCAACGGGATCGGGTCGCCAGTGTCGTTGGTGGTGACGGTCGTGCCATCATCGAAGGTGATGGTCGTCTTGAATCGATACATGCTGAGATGGGCCGGTCCTTCGATCCACTTTCAATTTAGTTAGAACTTGTAACCGTGGCTTGGGCATTCAAAGCGTTGGTTGGTGGGGACCCATTTGGGCAAGCAGCCGAGGTGCGTGCAGACGCCGTAGAGCGCCACAAAGCCTTCACCCGTAGGGTTCGACAGCCAGAAGCGACCCGACGGAATGTTGGAGGGGGCTGCGCCGGCTTCCGGCACATTCTCGCCGCTGAAGGAGAAGATGCCGCCGAATTCACCCGCCTTGAAGCGCGGCAGCGCGAACCAGATCAACCCGGCAGTGGTCTGTCCGAGGATGAGGGCGATGGACGCGCCCCAGATGTAATACAAGAACTCACGGCGACTCGGCGGGGTAATTTCGACCGCGGCTTGTGGCTTGGCGGGTTTTTCCACCTGCGCCTTGGTCACACTCGTTGCAGCCATTCCTGCATCTCCCTGAACAACCTGACAGACAGAAAACGGCGATAGTTTAGCGCACATTCACGAAAAAGCACGTACTTTCTCATGAACATTCAGGCGCATCGGGCACGGGACGCAAAAAAGGTTCGGTGCGGGGCTTCACCGTCTGTACAATATATCACAATCAATAGGGGGTGTCAAAACGAGATCAGCGCCTTTTGAGGGGGCGATTTAATGTGGTGTAAACCGCATGTTGAGCGTGATGAAATGCCATCAAGTGGTTGCCTGCGGAATGGGCGCGGGGTGATAATCAAGCAAGCGATACGACCGGTCACGACTGTACAGTGGAGGCAGCATCATGGCGGTCTTTGAACTCCGGTGCAGCCGCTTCGTCTGGACGAACATCGTTCAGCCCAACACCTCCGATGTGCAGGCATTGGGGGAGAAGTATCCGCAGATTCACCCGTTGAACCTCGAAGACCTGCTCAGCCAGATCGAACGCCCCAAAGTCGATGAAGAAGATGATTACCTGTTCGTGGTCCTTCAGTTCCCGGTCTGGGATGCGGTTCACCGCCTGTCGCGGGCGTCCGAAGTAGAGTTCATCGTCGGTCGGAATTATCTGGTGACGGTGCATGACGGCTCGCTCAAGCCGCTGGTGCGGACGTATGCCCGCTGCGAGTTATATGCCGAAGAGCGCCAGAAGCTGGTCGGCAAAGGCGCGAACGATGCTTTCTACGGTCTGCTCGACCAACTGGTGGATTACATCTTCCCGATGCTGCGGAAAGTCGATATCAATATCCACCGCATCGAGGACAGTCTGTTCGAGGGCAACCCCCGGTCGATCATCCGCGAGATCGCGCTGCTGCGGCGGGACATCATCGCGCTGCGCCGGATCATCCGGCATCTGGTTCCGGTGGTCGAGCAGCTTTCCAACACCGAACACCCGGTGATCCGCGAAGACCTGGAAGACTACTTCGGCGACACCATCGATCATCTC
>JAEUQZ010000219.1 GCA_016788965.1 Anaerolineae bacterium
GACGTCGCTTTGTTGGAAAGCCTGTTGTCCCGAATGCGTACAGGTCTGGATATTAGGCTACAGTCCGTTCTGCATGATCCTGAAAGGAGGGAGATAGCGGACGACCGATCAGATACTTGATTTCACGAAGCACTGAGGATATGAACTCAGACGATAGAGGAGGAGTTCTCATGCGTAAGGCTGTTGTATTGTGTGTACTGATGCTTCTTATAAGCATCAGTGTAACCGTGACAACGGTTGCTCAAGATGGCCCAGATTTGTTGATCTGGGCGGATAACACGCGGGCGCCTGCACTCGCACCATTGGCCGAGCAATTTGCCGCCGATTTTGGTGTCACAGTAGAGGTCCAGGAAATCGGAATGGGTGATATCCGTTCAAACCTGCCAGTGGCTGGACCTGCTGGGGAAGGGCCGGATATTCTGATCGCTGCACATGATTGGATCGGTGAACTGGTTCTGAATGGATCCGTTGTGCCAATCAGCCTGCCGGATGACATTGCGTCTGATTTTTCCGAGGCATCACTACGTCTGTTTACCTATAACGGTGAACTGTACGGAATGCCATATGCGGTCGAGAACGTCGCCTTTTTCCGCAATCCCGACCTTGTACCGGAAGCCCCAGCAACCTGGGACGATGTAAAGACCCTTACGGAACAATTGGTTGCAGATGGCGAGTCTGAATTCGGCTTCTTGCCGCAGGGTGGCGATCCTTATCACTTCTTCCCGATCATGAGCGCGTTCGGCGGCTATGTGTTCGGGTCAGATGATAGCGGTAACTACAATCCCAATGACATCGGCATCGATAGTCCCGGCGCAATTGCATCCGGCGAATGGCTTGACAGTATGGTCAAGGGAGGCTTCATTCCTGCCTCGCTGGACTACGACACCATGTTGTCCAACTTCGAGACTGGCAAGGCTGCGATGATCATCACTGGCCCGTGGGCGCTTCCGCGCCTCAAGCAGAATGGCGCAAACTATGTTATCAGTGCCATTCCGGCTGGCCCCGCTGGCCCAGGGCGTCCGTTCATTGGTGGTCAGGGCTTCATGATTAGCGCCTATATCGATGATGATGCCCGCCTGTTGGCCGAGTCGTTTCTGATTGACTTCATGGCGGCTGAAGAGCCGATGCGGATACTCTATGAGGCTGATCCGCGTCCGCCAGCTTTCTTGCCGCTGCGGGAATCGTTGGATGATGTAGATCTTGCGGCCTTTGGTGAGGCTGGAGCGACCGGCGTTCCGCAGCCTTCAATCCCGCAGATGACTCAGGTCTGGGGACAGTGGGGTGGGGCCATCGGTTTCATCATTGATCAGACTTTGGCTCCAGATAAGGCCATGCAAGACGCAGCGAACAACATTCGGACGTTGATTGCGGGAGGCGAGGTCGCGGCTGCGCCCGTGACAGCGGTGGGAGATACTCCCCCTGAAGATGGGCCACAGGCTGTTTCTATCCCTGGTACTGTCCAGAAGGCCGCTGGTTGTGAGGCAGATTGGGCACCAGACTGTGCCAATACGCAGTTAGCCTACAATGCCAACAGCGATGTGTGGATTGGTTCGTTTGCGCTGCCGGCTGGAGAGTACGAATACAAGGTCGCTCTCAATAATGGGTGGGACGAAAACTATGGGGGTATGGCTGATCGCGATGGCGCCAATGTGAAGCTGTCGTTGGCCGAAGATACCACAGTGACTTTTGTCTTCGACTACAAGAGTAAATGGGTGGCCGACAGTGTGAATCGTGTGATCGCGACTGTTCCTGGAAGCTATCAAGCTGTTATTGGCTGCTCAGCCGATTGGTCGCCTGATTGCCTGCGGTCATGGCTGCAAGACGCTGATGGGGACGGTGTGTACACCTTTAGCACAACGGCCATCCCAGCAGGTGACTACGAAGCTAAAGTTGCGCTGAATCAGTCCTGGGATGTGAACTACGGGGCAGAAGGCGCGCGAGATGGCGCAAACATTGCCTTCAATGTCCCATCGGATGGCGCTGAGGTGACATTCTCGTTCGACTCGACGACGAACATACTGACAATCACCACAGGCTAAGCAAGACAAACGCTCATCATGAGGTCAGGGATACACAATCTCTGACCTCATCGCCTATTCGCGCGAAAAGGGTGCAGTCAGGAGACGATTGTATGGCGGCCGTACAAATGAGGAGCAACCCTCAACAGCCTACGGCATCAAGTCCTTCAGCCACGGTAGTTTCACTGGTTGTACGACTTGCGGCCCTGGCAATAGTCAACGTTTTTGCTTTCTGGTTGGCTTTGAATCTTGGACGTGACGGGAATTGGTCACTTGCTGCTGTGTTGATCGTGATGGCTCTGGTCGTTACTGTCATCAACCTGGCACCGAATCTATGGCCTCTGCGCTGGATTGCTCCTGGACTGGCACTCCTAGTGCTTCTAGCGATCTATCCCATCTTCTATACGGTTTATGTGGCCTTCACGAACTTCAGCGATGGGCATCGTTATTCGAAAACGGAAGCCATAGAACTCATTCAGCAGGCGAAGTTTCTACCGGAAGGTGGAACCAGCTATCAATGGGAGCTTTATCGAAATGAAGCCGGTGAATACGCGCTCTGGCTTACGGCTGCGGATGGTACGAACTTATTCGCAGTTCCGGGGCAGGCTCCGGTAGCAGTGAAGCCGAACGAGTCGGGCGAGGGGCCGTTCAACGAAGATGGCCTCCCAGCGGCGATCAACGGCTATGCCCTGCAAGGACGACGCGAACGCTCCCAGGCGATCACCAGAGACAATATCCAGGACATTCAATTTGGTGACACCAACAATCCTATCGGGATTAAAGGGCGCAGCGAAGCGGGCGCGTTCGAGGACAAATGGGAATTTGATGCCGCACAGAACACACTCATTGATCGTGAGACGAACATTGTCTACACCGCAAATGATTCAACTGGCGATTTCATAGCGCCGGATGGTTCGACCGCGCCGGTAGGTTACTGGGTTCCAATCGGTTTCCAGAATTTCGCGCGTGTGTTCAACGACATCTCGGTGAGTGTTCCGTTACTGCGAGTCTTCCTGTGGACTATCGGGTTTGCGTTCTTCTCGGTGATCACTTCGTTCGCGCTGGGGCTGCTGATGGCGCTGGTAATGAACAAACCGTTTCTTGGTTCGCGCCTCATCAAGTCGCTGCTGATTATTCCGTATGCCGTTCCTGGGATGATTAGCATTCTGGTCTGGCGCGGGATGTTGAATCCGAATGGCGGGATCATCACGGGAACCCTGCAAAGCCTGTTCGGGTGGGCGCCGCCCTGGCAGCAAGACCCCGGTTGGGCCAAAGTTGCTATCATCCTGGTGAATCTCTGGCTGAGTTTCCCGTACTTCATGTTGATTTGCAGTGGAGCGCTTCAATCGATTTCCACGTCGATCTACGAGGCTGCTGAGGTAGATGGAGCCAATGCCTGGCAGAAGTTCTGGAAGCTGACGCTGCCTCTTCTGCTGGTGGCAGTCGGGCCACTGCTGATCGCATCGTTCATCTACAACTTCAACAACTATCTGTTGATCGAAGCATTGTTCCAGGGCGGCCCACGAATGATCGATAGTGGGGTTGTTCCCGTTGGTCATACGGATAACCTGATTAGCTACACGTTCCGCTATGCTTTCGCGTCAGGCGGAACCCGTGACTTCGGGTTTGCTTCGGCCATCGCTATCGTTATCTTCTTCATCGTTGGTTTCCTGACCCTAGTCCAATCGCGCATCAGCCGCCGTTGGGAGGAGGTTGGTGAAAATGTCTAGCGCAGTCAATACATCGGTTGCACGGCAACAGGTTGGTTACGGTCAACCGTCCGGGCCGAACTACACTACCGCATTAGGTCTGGCTGCACGAGGACTGTTGATCCTAGTTGCGCTGGTATTCACGTTGTTTCCGGTGATCTGGATCATCTCGGCTGCTTTCAACCCCAGCGGTTCGATGATCAGCCAGACTTTGATCCCCTCCAACGTCAAGAGCGTCGATGAGTTGTTCGTCAACTTCCAACGCTTGCTAAACGATCCCCAGGTTCCATTTGGCCGCTGGATTGTCAACTCATTGTTTGTATCGATCACAAGCACCATTTTGTCGCTGATGATCACCGTCCTGGCTGCCTACTCGTTTTCACGGTTTCGCTTCAGGGGCCGGCGCAATTTGATGACCATGATCCTGCTGGTGCAGGTCTTCCCAAATCTGCTGGCGATGGTTGCGGTCTACCTGATGCTCATTCAGATTGGGCGGCACGTTCCAATCCTCGGACTGAACCAGTATGGCGGCCTCATCATGGTCTATCTGGGCGGCGCGATGGGGGTGAACACACTCCTGGTCAAAGGCTTCTTCGATACCATTCCAAAGGATATCGACGAATCGGCATTGGTCGATGGGGCGACTCACTGGCAGACCTTCTGGTATCTCGTGTTCCCGCTGATCCGGCCTATTCTCGCGGTTGTGGCTCTGCTGGCTTTCGTGGGGACTTTCAACGAGTTCATTCTGGCACGCATCATCCTGACTGACCGGAATAACTGGACACTGATGGTCGGGCTGTTCAACTTCGTCTCGGCTGCCTTCACCGATGATTGGGGTGTGTTTGCGGCCGGCTCCTTACTGGCCGCTACCCCTGTCGTGATCGTCTACATTGCGCTACAGAAGTACATCGTCGGCGGCTTGACTCAAGGCGCAGTCAAAGAGTAGCTCCTCAGCAATATGATCCTGTCATTGATCGAGTGGAGGGTAGCCACCCTCCACTCGACGTTTCGGGTGAGGTCTTCATGGATGATGTCATCTTCGGTACTCTGCTCACCGATCCGCTGAAGCTGATTCATCAGCGGTTGTCGTGGAGTGGGTTGCAGCATCAGCACCTTGTGCAGCCCCGCGATCCACAGCCCGGAGAACCGATTCGTCTCACGGTCTTTGTTGGGCCGGACTGCCCAGTGACCGCAGTGGCTGGCTACTGCACCTATGATGGGAGCGAGCCGAGCGGGAGCAAGGGAAAAGCCAGCCGGGGTACTGCGATTCCATTCGTCCTGGCAGGGGTGGAGTGGGATTCGGTGTCGTGGGGCTATCGTGTTCGATGGGAAGCGGTGCTGCCACCTCAGCCGGAGACTGCATTGATCCGTTACCAGATCAGCGGGTGGGCGGATGATGGCACGGAATACTATGCGGACTGGCCGCTGGTCAAGCGCAGCTCTGAAGCGGCTACATCGGCCTATTTCCGAGGGGGAGTCGATTGACGGATTCAAGCCGCTTGGTGACCCCCAGAAGCCATACACATTCGCGCTGGGCGTGGATCGATTGAGGCCGCCGCAGTGGGCGAGGGATGCCGTGATCTACCATGTGTTTGTAGATCGATTCTATCCGGGCGAGGGACGTGATTGGCTTCAGGTTGACGATCTGAATGAGTTCTGCGGCGGGACGCTGGGGGGTGTGAAGGAAAAGCTCGGCTACATCGAGGGACTGGGCGCAGACTGTATCTGGCTCAGCCCGGTGTTTTGCAGTGGGACGCACCACGGCTATGATGTCACCGATTACGCGCATGTGGAACCCCGGTTGGGCGGGGGTGAGGCTCTGCATGAACTGATTGAAGCGGCTCATCAGCGCGGGATCCGGGTCATTCTGGATATTGCGCTTAACCACCTCTCGGTGAACCATCCGATCTTTCAGGAGGCTTTGAATCATCCCGACAGCCCATACCGGGACTGGTTTACGTTCGATGATTCCGAGACGGGGTACGAAGCGTACTTTGGGATCGCAACGATGCCCAAAGTGAACGCGGCCAATCCGGCTGCGCGAGAGTGGCTCATCGATGTGGGGCGCTATTGGCTGACCGAGTTCAAGGTCGATGGTTTCCGGTTGGATGTGGCGGATGGGCCGGGGCCGGATTTCTGGGTGGACTTCTGGACGGCCTGTAAAGCGATCAAACCCGACTGTTTCTGCTTTGGAGAGGTGGTGGATGCTCCTGAGACCCAACAACAGTACATCGGCCGGTTGGATGGGCTGCTGGACTTCGCGCTGTGTGATGGGTTCCGGCGAACGTTTGCGCGGAAGGTGATGTCCTTCGACGAGTTGGAACGGTTCCAGGCTCGTCACCAACAGGCTTTCCCCGATGATTTCCTGATGCTGAGCTTCATCGACAATCACGATATGAACCGGTTCCTGTTCCTGGCGGGAGGGGAGAGGATGGCTATCAGGAAAGCGGCGGAGTACCAGTTCAGCTTGCCTAATCCTCCGGTCATTTACTACGGGACGGAGATCGGATTGACGCAGGTCGCCCGCCCGAATGAGGGTTGGGGGCTGCACCTGAACCGCGTTCCGATGCAGTGGGGAGCAGGTGCAGACGACTCGCTCCATGCGTTCTACAAGCGGCTGATCGCGGAACGAAAGCGACGATAAGAGATAGTTTGTAGTTCATAGTTTATAGTTGATAGAAAAATGCGAGCGACTATTAGCTGATAGCTTATAGCTAGATGAAATGCGCTACATGACGGCGATGAGAAATGTGATAAGAATGAGAATGTGAGAATCCTTGAGAATTGTCGGTGTAGCTGATAGCCAGAAAAGGCCAATTGTCGGAAATGTCGTCATTGTCGTCGGTGTCGTCAGTGTCAGTGAAGCTGATAGCCCGATTAGACGAAAAGTCCGAAATGTCGTCCAAGTCGTCCATGCCGGACGGGTGTTTTGTTGCGGCAATTGCAGCAATTGCGGCAGTTGCAGACTGGCAATCTTGCGCCAGATGATGGGGATGAAACAGGCGTAAAAGCGCCATTTTGTGACAACTCCTCGCTCATTGAACCGAACCTCACGGGAAGGCGACCCGGTTTTGTGGCGGAAATGGCGGCAATGCCTGACACGCCACCCACGCCGTTTTGTGTCACGAAACGGGGCTTCCGGCCCGGCTCACCGTCCCAATATGCTGCAAATACCGCAAGTGCAAATCCGCGAAAAGTTGCAAATGTTGAAAATGTTGCAGTTGCAACTGCGTGATTCTTGCAACAACGAGTGAATGCGATAATCGCGTTTGATAAGTTGTTAAGGTGCGGCGAGCGGTCTCGGACGCAAAGGTTGGCATCTCTACCTGCCCGTAGTTAGACGATAGCACAAAATGGGCGCGAAAGGGTGACATTTTGGTAACACTTTTGGTTTGGATCAGGTGGGTAGATTCCAACCGGGACGAGGCGGCCTACCCGGTGAAAAATGGCGCGATCCATGCGGCAGGTTGGAAGCGCAGAGGAGGCGTGCCAACGTTGCGTTGAACGCGATACGTATAAGCGTCTTTGAAGTTCACATGGAAAGGTGACTTCAGGATCGGCGGGGCGAGTCGGTCGTCTTGCGGACGATCAGTTCGAGCGGCGGTAGGGCAGGGGGCCGAGGGTCACGTCCTTGAATGAGGGCAAGGAGCATTTCGACAGCGAGTTTACCGCTGAGTTCGAAATGCTGGCGGACAGTGGTCAGGCCGACATGGTAGCTGATCTGGAGGTCGTCGAAGCCGATGATCGAGAGGTCTTCCGGGATGCGGATGTCGAGGTCGCGGGCGACATCGAGGCAGGCAAGCGCCTGAATGTCACTCATGGCGAAGATAGCAGTGGGGCGGTTGGGAAGGTGAAGCAGGTCCCGTGTCAGCGACCTGGCGGTCTCATCATCATGCCGACCGAGGCAGATGTAGGTATTTGGCAGAGGCACGCTGTGCTGTTCCAGGGTACTCTTGAACCCATCAAAACGCTGCTGACTGGTCTTGAAGTGGAAAGGATCATGGAATTCGTCACCAAGATAGGCGATGCGTTGATGCCCTAAATCGACCAGGTGGCGGGTGGCAACACGTCCTCCCAGCACGTTATCCGCGCCAATGCAGGGCCAGTCGTAGCCCTGGAAGTTGTTGATGCCGACAAAGGGAAGGTTGGCATCGATGAGCATCTGCTTCTGAGCGTCGCTGAGGTCGAGGTCAATAATGATCAGGCCATCGACGAGACCGTTGGTAACGATGTAAGTTAGCTGCTCTTCATAGTGTGGGAGTGAACTCACGCTATAGAGAACGAGTTCGTATTTCTGCTCGATCTCGGACAAGCCAATCTGGACGCCGCGCATCCGTTCGGCGAAGGCGAGATAGTGGATAAAGGGCTGGGTGATGACGCCGATGTTCTGGATACGGGTCTTGCGGGGAAGCTGACGAGCCACGGAGTTGGGGCGAAAGCCGAGTTCGGCTATGGCATCCAGGATGCGCTGACGGGTTTCCGGGGTGACGAGTGGGCTGTTATTGAGTACGCGGGAGACCGTGCCGATGCCTACCCCCGCACGCTGCGCGACATCACGGATGGTGGGATGGGTCATAAATGCTGTT
>JAEUQZ010000021.1 GCA_016788965.1 Anaerolineae bacterium
TGAACAACGACCGCACCATCGTGCAGAAGCTCTTTGGCGAAATCGCGCCCCGCTTCGAGAATCGCGCCGGGGGGTATACCCGCGTCCTGAAGCTCGAACCGCGCAAGGGCGACAGCGCCGAGATGGTCCTGCTCGAACTGACGGAGCGCGAAGCCTAGCTTCCCGTGTCGATGCGCTGGCGGGCGACCGTCGCCTACGATGGCACAGCTTACCTGGGCTTCCAGCGTCAGATCGGCGACACCCCCACCATCCAGCTTGCGCTGGAACGGGCCGTCGAGCGGATCAGCGGGGAGCCGGTCACGGTCATCGGGGCAGGCCGCACCGATAGCGGCGTTCATGCCACCGGACAGGTCATCCATTTTGACCTGGACTGGTCGCATGATGAACGGGCGCTGCTCAAGGCGATCAACGCCCATCTGCCGCAGGACATTGCGCTGCAAGACCTGCGACCCGCGCCTGGCTTCCATGCCCGCTTCGATGCCCAGGCGCGGTTGTATCGCTACCGGATCATCGCCGCCGACCAGCGCCACCCCCTCTGGGTCCACCGGGCGTGGCATATCTGGCGCGGGCTGGACGCGGACGGGCTGCATCAGGCCGCCGCGCTGCTCCTCGGTGAGCATGATTTCGCCGCCTTCGGCCACGCGCCCAGCGGCGAAAACACCATCCGGCGCGTCTCGGTCTCCGAGTGGCGCGCCGAACGGGAAGCCTACGGGCTGTTGTGGACGTACTCGGTCGAAGCCACCGCCTTCCTGCACCACATGGTGCGCCGGATGGTGGCGCTGCAAGTGACCGTCGCGCAGGGGCGCATGACACTGGCCGATTTTGAGGCGCTTTTTCGCCGGGCAGTGCTGGCCGACTCCGTGACGATTGCCCCGCCGCAAGGATTGACTCTGGAAGCGGTGCGCTATCGCGATTAAACTGGGATCTGTTTGGAAGCGCGGGTGACGAGACGCCCGCTGGAGGTTGTAGACACAATGCCAATGTACAAGACTTACGTCACCAAGCCACTTGAAGCCGAACGGGAATGGTGGATTGTGGACGCGAAGGGTCAGAATCTGGGGCGTCTCGCGTCGAAGATTGCTCCGATCCTCCGCGGCAAGCACAAGCCCACCTTTGCCCCCAACCAGGATGTCGGCGACTTCGTGGTCATCATCAACTGCGAACAGATCGAAGTCACCGGCAACAAGCTCGACGACAAGATCTATTACCACTTCTCCGGCTATCCGGGTGGCTTGAGCGAGCGTACCCTCCGGGTGCAGCTCAGCAAGTTCCCCGACCGCGTGATCCGCGATGCCGTCAAGGGGATGCTCCCCAAGGGCGCTCTGGGGCGGAACATGCTCAAGAAGCTCAAGGTCTACGCCGGTTCCGAACATCCCCACGCTGCCCAGAAGCCAAAAGTGCTTGAAGTCTAAGAAGGGTCATGACGATGGCTGCTCAGTATTATGAAGGCATCGGCCGCCGCAAGGCCGCCACCGCGCGTGTCCGCATTTATCCCGGCGGCACGGGCAACCTGATTATCAACGACAAGGACGGCAGCGATTTCCTGCCCCGCCCCGGTGATGTCGATATCCTCCTGGAACCGCTCACCGTGCTGGGTCAGCTTCGCGGCTACGACATCAGCGTGCATGTCAACGGCGGCGGCATCTCCGGCCAGCGCGACGCCATCCAGTTGGGTCTGGCCCGCGCCCTCGTTGAGGTCGATCCCGAGGTTAAGTCGAAGCTGCGCGAAAACAACTTCCTGACCCGTGACGCCCGCGTCAAGGAACGCAAGAAGCCCGGTCTCAAGCGTGCCCGCAAGGCCCCGACCTACACCAAGCGGTAGACCCGGCCTCACGCTCCCATAGTCTGTTCCCTGGGCAAGGCTTCCACAGCCTTGCCTGTTTTGTTTCCCCTGCCGATCACCCCGCGCCATCCCCTCGCGCTGTGCTACAATCAACGCGCAGCAAGCACTGAAGGTCTCAGACGGGAGATGCAGTATGCGTTTCTCACGAATCCGGCTCGAAAACTGGCGCAACTTCACCTCGGTCGATGTGGCGCTTGAGAATCGCGCGTTCATCGTCGGAGCCAATGCGACGGGTAAATCCAACCTTCTAGATGCCCTCAAGTTCCTGCGCGATCTCGCGCCGGGTACAGGACTGTTCAAGGCGGTCAGCCTGCGAGGGGGTGTATCCGCGATTCGCAGTTTCGCCGCCCGCGCCAAGTCGAATGTCACGCTGGAAGTTGAGCTTTTCGATGCCGACGACAGTCAATGGCGTTACCGCCTGAGCTTTAATCAGGACTCAGATCGTCGCCCCATCGTTGTTGAGGAAGTCGTCTGGCGAAACACGGCATCAGGCTGGCAAGAAATCCTGACCCGTCCAGACAGCAACGATCAGAGCGATCCTGAACGGCTGACACAGACTCATCTCGAACAAACGCTGGCGAACCAGGAATTCCGAGCTATCGCCGAGGTGTTTCGTTCGGTCAGTTATCTGCATATTGTTCCGCAAATTGTCCGTGAACCCGAACGTCATGGTCAGTTTCGGGCTGATCCATTTGGGAGCGACTTTCTGGAGCAGATTGCCCAGACAAGCGAAAGCACCAAGAAGGCGCTCCTGAAACGCATAGAAGGCGCTTTGCGGACCGTAGTTCCGCAGTTGACTGAACTCCAGAGTACGAGAGATGATTTTGGACGCGCGCACCTCGAGGCGCGTTACGAACACTGGCGACCTAAAGCGGGCTGGCAGAATGAACGTGATTTCTCCGATGGGACATTGCGTCTGATCGGTCTGTTGTGGGCACTGCAAACCGGCAGCGGGCCGCTTCTGCTGGAAGAACCGGAACTTTCGCTGCATCCAGGAGTCGTGCGACGGCTCGTCCCAATGATCTGGAAGTTGCAGCGTCAGCAGAAGAAAGATCGGCGGCGGCAGGTCATGATTACAACCCACAGCACCGAACTGCTCAGCGATCCGGGTATCCAGGGAGATGAACTGCTGCTGCTCATCCCCACTTCGACTCTATCTGAAGGAACCACGGTGATCCTGGGGGCGCAGCAGGAAGACATAAAGATCAAGCTAGATGACGGGCTGACAGCCGGGGAAATCGTTGCCGACAGGACGGATCCCGAAAAACTGACTCAGCTTGTCCTGTGGTGAAGCCTGCCGCTCATGATGAATCAGCCACTGCCGCTTAACCTTGTGGTCGAAGGGATCATCGATCTTGAGGTCATGAGGGTCTTACTCGATTATCTTGACCTTCCCTTCCGGGGACTACCACCGACGGTTGGCAAAGGCAAGCTGCTCAATAATCTCCCCAGGTACAACGCCGCCGCCCGTCATTCTCCCTGGTTGGTTCTGGTCGATCTGGATCAGGATGCCGACTGCGCCCCGTCTTTCCGCGCCGAGAAACTGCCTGATCCAAGTTCCGGGATGCTGCTGCGCGTCGCCGTCCGCGCCATTGAAGCCTGGTTGCTCGCTGACCGGGAGCAGATGGCAGCGTTCTTGGGTGTTCAGATCAACCAGGTTCCAGCCTATCCCGAAGGCGAAGCCAACCCCAAGAAGACCATCGTTCAGTTGGCGAGTAAATCCAGGCGCAAATCTCTGCGCGAAGATATGCTCCCCCGTGAGGGACGCGGCGGTCTGGTTGGCCCCGGTTATTCAATCCGCATGATCGAATTCGCGCGTCAGCACTGGCGACCCGGCGTCGCCGCCCAGACTGCCGACAGCCTCGCCCGCTGCATCCGGGCGCTATTGGAGTTGAAGACCCAATGACCCTGACCCTACTCGGACTCGGCCCCGGCGAAGTCGATGACCTCTCCCGCCGCGCCTGGCGCACGCTCAAGCAGGCCCAGACTGTCATCCTGCGAACCTCCCGCCATAACTGCGTCCCCTGCCTGCCGCAGACCGGCGCGACCTACCAGACCTGCGATGACCTCTACGAACGCATTCCCGATTTCGCCGGTGTCTATGCCGCCATCGTCGAACGGGTGCTGGCCGCTGCCCGCGCTGGCGATGTGGTCTATGCCGTCCCCGGCGATCCGCTCGTCGGCGAAAGCACCGTCCAGGCGCTACTCCAGCAGGCTCGCGCCGAAGGCATCCCCGTCCAGATCATCAGCGGCATCAGCTTCGTCGAGCCGACTCTGGCTGCCCTGGGCATAGACGCGCTGGCCGGGCTGCAAATCTTCGACGGCATCGAAATCGCCGCCCGCCACCACCCGCCCATCAACCCCGACTATCCCGCCCTGCTGGGGCAGGTCTACAGCCGCGACGTGGCCGCCAACGTCAAGCTGACGCTCATGAACCAGTACCCCGATGAATTCGGCGTCGTCCTGATCCACGGCGCGGGAACCGATGCGCCCGTCGTCGAAAAGCTGGCCCTCTACGAGATCGACCGCAGTCCGCACATCCAGCACCTCACCGCCCTCTACGTGCCCGCCCTGGGGCAGATGAGCAGCTACGAGCAGTTCCAGGAGATCATCGCCCACCTGCGTGCCCCGGAAGGCTGCCCCTGGGATAAAGAGCAAACCCACCTCTCCCTGCGCCGCTACCTCCTGGAAGAAGCCCACGAGGTGCTGGAGGCGCTCGATGCCGAAGACCCCGCCGCCCTGGCCGGCGAGTTGGGCGATCTCCTGCTCCAGGTCGTGCTGCACACCCAGATCGCCATCGATGACGGCGAGTTCAGAATGACCGATGTCCTCAGCCAGATCAACCGCAAGTTGATCTTCCGGCATCCCCATGTCTTCGGCGATGCCCAGGCGCGTGACGCGGGCGAGGTCGTCGCCAACTGGGAACGCCTCAAGCAGCAGGAACATGCCGAGAAGGGCATCCAGCGCGATGGCCTGCTGGACGGCATCCCCAAGGGGCTGCCCAGCCTGTTCACCGCCTATCGCTACCAGGAAAAAGCCGCCAAAGTCGGCTTCGATTGGCCGAAAATCGATGATGTGCTGGCGAAGGTGCGCGAGGAACTGGCCGAAGTGACCGCCGCCCAGACCGATGCCCACCGCGCCGAAGAAATCGGTGACCTGCTCTTCGTGCTGGTCAACCTTGCCCGCTGGCTCAAGGTCGAACCGGAGACCGCCCTGCGGGAAGCCAATGCCAAGTTCTGCCGCCGCTTTCGCTTCATCGAGGACGGCCTGGCCGCGCGGGGACGCACCCCCGCCCAGTCCAACCTGGAGGAGATGGACGCCCTCTGGAACGCCGCCAAAGGCGCGGGACTGTAACCGGCTCCCGAACCCATCAAATCCCTTCCCGCAGCCGCAGATAGACCTGCCAGACGATCTCCCGGTATAGCGCGTTCGGCCACAGATTCGCTTCGGCCTGACCGTTGTACTGAATCAACAGATCATCGGCTGTCTGGCGGTCAAACGCTTCACGCCCCGCTTCGGCCATCAGGTAATCGAGATATTGATAAGCCGCTGCCAGATTACCGCACGGTTGGCTGAGTTGGTTCAGTATCTCGGAGTCAGTCAGGTTGGCGGTTCCCTTTTCGTCTGACCGTCCCTGAATCTTGCGGACAGCCGACGGCTTCACCTGTGCGAGTCCCAGGCTGTAATCCGGCAGCTTCCCGCCCACAATTACGTTGATCCGCGCCAGCGCAAACTCTGCCTCTTGTCGCCACATGGGACGGGCATACGCTTCCGTGAGCGCAATCGCCATCACGAACGTCGTAGGTAGAGCGGGTATCCGGTAAGGGATCAGGCACGCCTCATGTGCCCGTGCGAACTCCACATCCGCGATGGCGGTCGCCACACGTTCGATCAACCAGGCTTGAGCCGGTAAGTCTTTCCCGACGTGTTCACTTCCATCCGGGCTTGCCAGCATGGCCGCCAGCGTCGCCACAACAATCAGTGACGCCGCCCATAGGCTGCTATTCCGCGAACACCTTCGATGCCACGACCGAAAGTACACCGGTGATCACTCCCACCACAATCGGACGTACAGTCTCTTTCCAATCCAGCAGGTCGGCCACGATCTTCTGTCGTGACTTCTTGGCCTTGCCTGCGCCCGTCGCTTGCAGATAGACCAGTGTGAGCCGGGCGCCGACCATCTCCAGGTAAGCGAACGCCGTGAAGTAGAAGAGATAGACCAGATAGAACGCCCCGCGCCGGTCCAGCAGCGGCGCGGGTGCATACAATTCCCAACTGGTCAGCGCCGGCCATGTCAGGATGAACGCACCCAGGAACCCTGCGCTTGCAGCCGTGATCGACGGATTCTCAGTCTCCACGAAACCGAGTATCAACCCCACCACCACCGGAATGCCGAATTTGATGACGACAGCCTGCCATGAGGTTGGCTCAGGAACTTCATACAGCAGCGCCCCAAATGTGAAGTACCAGTTCTGTGGCGCAACCACGCTAGATAACCGCGTCAGGACGATGACCAGCGCGGTTCCGAGAGCAACGAACAGAATATTTACCTTCCACCGGGGTTGAGAAAGATTCATACAGCGTCTCCCTCTTCAGTGGTTCATGCGCTTTCGCATGAAAAAGGATGACAAACGTGGTTAGCTGCGGTGAGGCTGTAACGGAGGATGAAACAACATCTACCTACACACTAAATCGACCCGAACGGCGCTGTCAAGCCGCCTTGTACACTTTGTGATGCCTTTAGCCAGCAATCACTCAGCGAATCGCTCAGGATGGTTGTAGATGTTCAGCCAGAACACCATCGTCGGAATCAGATCAGGCAGAACCAGCAGCGACACCCCATGACGGCTGCCTTTGTAGTAGCGTACCAATCCCTCGCCCTTGATCCAGCCTGCCAGCGTCTTCACATCCCCTGCCGGTCCATCATTCTGCGCCACCGCCAGAAAAATCGGTCGCTGGGTTTGCTTCACCGCATCTTCAGTGGCGAGGTCGTAAAGATTAAGCGACGGGGACAGCGCGATGACCGTAACAATCGCCTCATCGGCCGCCATCGTCCGCAGGGCAAGATTCGCGCCGATACTCGCCCCGATCACACTGATCTTGGCTGGATCGATCCCATCCTGCTGTCGCAGCCAATCCAGGCAGACCAGCACATCGTCTCCTGTCACCTTCCAATCCGCGCGGCCACCGGTTTCACCATGCCCGCGCAGATCGACGGCCAGGGCTGCACAACCCGCCTCCGTTAGGGCTGGAATCAGGGACTTCCAGGATTGGCGTGTGCTGCCGTACATGTGGATCAACACCACGGCGGGCACGCCCGACTCGCCAACGTCGCTGGGAAAAGTCAGATCGGCAATCAGCTTGAGTCCATCTGGGGCTGTGATTTCAACGCGCTGAGGCGGCAGCGAATCCTGGGCAAGGCTGGGGAGGATGGCAGTTAGAACAACTGCCACGACGGTCAGACACATCCACTTGACCATATGGGGCCTCTTTTCGTCTGCTATTGACTTCTCTCGTGCGTCCCCTTTCCCCAAAATGCCTCATCCGCGATTCCCATGAACATTATACTGCTCCCCTGAACCCCTGGTGGAATGGATTCCTTTTCAGCGCCAGACTTCTCCGTCAAGAGTTACCAAAATGTCACCCTAACCGCTCCATTTTGTGCTACGCTGTATCTACGGATGGGTAGGGGCATGATGCATCATGCCCAGCCCGCCGCCGCACCTTCACAACCTATCGCCCGCGAATTTCGCATCCCATCGTTGTTGCAAATGTCGCGCAGTTGCAACTGCGACATTTGCAACATTTGCAACTTTTCGCGGGATTTGCATTTGCGGTATTTGCGGTTTTTGTAGCATTTCGCCCTGTGAGCCGAACCGGAGGCTGCGATTTCCTGACACAAAATGGCATGGGTGGCGTGTCAGGCATTGCCGCCATTTCCGCCACAAAACCGGGCATTCTTCCCGTGAAGATCAGTCCGGCGGATGGGGAACTGTCACAAAATGAGGCCGTTGCGCCTGTTTCGCCACCATCATCTGGCACACAATTGCCGTTCCGCAATTGCCGAAATTGCCGCCATTTCCGCAACAATCGTCCGGCATGGACGACATTTCGGACACTTCGCCCGCTCTGACTGTCAGCGACACCGACACTGACGACATTAGCGACAATTCGAGCCAGAGATTCTCAAGATTCGCACATTCTCATTCTTATCATTCTTATCGGATTTCTCATCGCCGCGGCCTGGAGCATTCCGTCTGGCTATAAGCTATCAGCTAATAGCTGCTCGCATTTTTCTATCAACTATAAACTATTAACTACAAACTATTCATACCCCCAGAATCACGTCCGCCGCCCGGACGTAGCCCCCGGCCTCCCGCAGCGTATCCCCCATCCGCTCCGCCGCGTAGCGGTAGCCCTCCAGATTCCCCAGGATGCGATCCAGCCCCGCCCGCAGTTCCTCCGCCCGCGGCTGACCCAGCGGCTCCATCCCCAGCGCCAGCCCCACCCCCGTGGCCTCCACCTGCCCGGCCACCACCGCCTGCTCGATCTGCTGGGGGATGGCGATCAGCGGGAGGTTGTACCACAACCCCTCGTGAACGCTGTTCATCCCCCCGTGGGTGATGAACACTGTGCTGCGCTGGAGAACCTCCAACTGCGGTACGAAGTTCCGCACGATGAAGTTGGCCGGGATCGGATTCAGCGCCGCCAGATCGGTGCGCTTCCCGGCCGAGAGGATGAACTGCCCCGGATGGTCGCCGAAGGCCGCGAAGCACGCCCGGTAGAAGTCCAGGTTCTGGTTGTTGATCGTTCCCAGCGAGATGTAGACCACCGGGCTGCCTGTGATCTGCTCGAAGGGGAACCCGGTCGTATCCGGCCGCGCCGAGATCGACGGCCCGACGAAGTGGAAGCGCGGCCCCATCCGCTCGGCTCCCGGCTGGAAGGCTGCCGAGGTGTACACGATGTTGACATCGCCCGTGTTCATCACCGAACCGAGCGGCCCGCCCAGCGAGACTTTGCCGTGTTTGGCCCGCACCCGCCGCGCCGTCCGCAGATACGGAATCAGCGTGCCCATCACCTGCGCCGTCGTGCGGAGCATCATCCCGGTTGGCATCGGGGGCATGTTGATACGCGGGTCGAGGACGAAAGTGCTGACCGAGGCGATGGCCTTCATCCCGCGCAGATGGGCGGCGTGCTTGCCCCATCCCGCCAGCGAGTCGAACACCACCCGGTCGGGATGCAGGTGATCGATCAGGTCGAGCGCGAAGGGCAGCAGCGCCTCGTTGATCTGGTGCAGCGCCAGCGCGTTGCCGGGGATCGTCCCACCGCTGGTACGCCCGATCTGAGCCGCCAGGGCGCTGCTTTCCGGGTAGGCGACGAACTGCGCCCCGGTCGGCTCGATCACCGGTCGGGTCTCGGCGGTGTTGATGTACAGCACCTGTTCGCCGCGTTTTACCAGTTCGGCCACCACCGCCAGCGACGGGTTGATGTGCCCGGTAGCCGGAATATTGAAGAACAGCGTCTTGCCCATCGATTGCTCCGTTTGCTCTATGCTTCCCTAGTGTACGGGCTGCGCCGGGGTTTGTCACTGTCCCGCCCCTATCGCGGCAGGGTCGGGTGCTGATACACTAACCCGGTTGAATCACTCATCACGAAGACCATTCTATGTGCGGGATTTGCGGCCTCATTGACCTCGACGGACAGGATCGGGCAGACCCGGCGCTGGTTCAGCGCATGGCGGAGACCATCCGCCACCGGGGGCCGGATGGCGACGGGTTCTACCACGCGCCCAACATCGCCCTGGGGATGCGGCGGCTGAGCATCATCGATGTCCGCGGCAGCGACCAGCCGCTCACCAACGAAGACCGGAGCATCTGGCTGGTCTTCAACGGCGAAATCTATAACTACCGTGAGCTGCGCGACCAGCTCAAGCGCCGCAACCACGTCCTCAAGACCGAGGGCGACGGCGAGACCATCATCCACCTCTACGAAGAATACGGCCTGAACCTCTTCAACCACCTGCGCGGCATGTACGGCTTCGCCCTCTGGGATGCCCGCGCTGAGCGGCTGGTGCTGGCCGTCGATCACATCGGCATGAAGCCGCTCTATCTCCACGAGCGCGAGGGCAAGCTGCTCTTCGCCAGCGAAGCCAAAGCCCTCTTCGCCGACCCGGAGACTCCCCGCCGCCTCAACCTGGAAACGCTGGATACCTACCTCAGCTTCGGCTACATGATCGGGGCGGAGACGCTCTTCGACGACATCCGGCGGCTGCCCCCCGGCCACGCGCTGGTGGCGGAGAAGGGCACGACCTGGCTGCATCCCTTCTGGGAATTCCCCAAGCCCGCCGCCAACGGTCAGGAGGCCAGCGAAACGCTGGTCTACCAGCAGGCGCGGGAACTGCTGGCCGACTCGGTGCATATCCACCTGCGGAGCGATGTCCCGCTCGGCCTGTTCCTGAGCGGCGGCGTCGATTCGGCCGCAGTGCTGGCGCTGATGAGCCGGGAAGCCGGCGGCCGCGTCAAGAGCTACACCGTCGGCTATGCCGCCGAGACGCCCGATAACGAACTGCTCCATGCCCGCCGCATTGCCGAACACTTCAAGACCGACCATCACGAGCGCGTCCTGACCGCCGAGGATTGGTGGGACGGGCTGCATAAGACGGTCTATCACCACGACGAACCCATCGCCAACGAGTCGGCCGTCTCGCTGCTCCTCTTGGCCGAACACACCGCCCGCGAGGTCAAGGTGGTGCTGACCGGGCTGGGCGGCGATGAACTCTTCGGCGGCTACACTGGACACCGGGCGCTGCCCCAGCTTCTGCGCGACCAGCAGTCCTGGGGGCGGCTGCTCCCCGCCGGATCGCTCCAGCGGGTGGAAGCCTACTACCCGACCATGAAGCGCTACCGCATCGTCGGCGCGATCCCGACCTACCTGCCGCGCTGGCAGCAGGCCGGACTCCCGCGCGACGAAGCCATCCGCCGGATGATGTCCTTCGACGGCATGGTCTTCAGCGATGCCTTGCGCGAGCGGCTCTACGGCCCGGCGGTGGCGCGGGCCTGGGCCGGGGCGCACCACAAAGAGCAGACCTACGCCGCGATCATCGACCGAAGCTGGCGTGATCGCGCCGAGGATACCGCGCAGGCGCTCATCATCAACACCTGGCTGAGCGGCAACGCGCTGCTGCACACCGACAAAGTGACCATGGCCTCGTCGCTGGAAGCGCGGGTTCCCCTGTTCGATCCGGTCCTGCTCAAGTTCGCGGCCAATATCCCGGCGAGCATCCGCATGAAGGCCAACAAGGTCGTCCTGCGCGAGGCCATGCGGCCTTACCTGCCAGAGTGGTCCCTGGAACGGCCCAAGCAGCCCTTCCGCACCCCCATCCAGCACTGGTTCGAGACGGCGCTGGCCGACCGCATCCGCGAGGTGCTGATCGACCCGAACAACCACCTGCGCGGCCTGTTCCAACCCGCCGCGCTGGATGCCCTGCTGCATGACCATTTCTGGGGGCGGACGCGGCAGATCGAGGTCGTCTTCCGGCTGCTGACGCTGGAACTGTGGATGCAGCGCTTCGGGATCAGCGCCGCATGACCCTGACCGACCCCGCGATTTCCCTGCCGGGCGTTCCCAACCGGGCGTTCCAGTTGGATCAGCACTCGCTGGCCGCGCTGTGCGAAGCCCACGGACTGGGCACGCCGCGGACGGTCGATTGGGCGGCGCGGGGGCGCAACAACCCGACGCTGATCGTCAACGACGCCTACGTGATCCGCTTCAATGGGCTGGATGCGCTGGCGGATGCCCCGGTATCGCGCTTCTACGGTGAGCAGCGGGCTTATGCCGCGCTGAAAGCGGCCGGCATCCCCGCGCCAGAGGTGATCGCGGTCGATACCTGCCGGACGCTCGTGCCCCAGGATTTCATGGTCATGACGCGAGTCGCAGGCCGCCCGGTGATCGACACCTGGGGCGATCTGACCCCGGCGCAGCGCGAACGGCTGGCGGTCGAAGCCGGGGAGATTCTGGCGCGGATGCACGCCATTCCCTTCGAGACCTACGGGCGGCTCTACGGCCAGCACGAAGTCTGCGGGTCGTGGCGGGACTACATCGAAGCCTACTTCGCCCGCTACGCAGCCCAGGCGCTCGCTGAGCAGGTCTTTGACCGGGCGCTGATCGCGCGGCTGGAACGCGCTCTGACCCGGCACAGCGGCCTCCTCGACAGCGTAACCGAGGCGCGGCTGATTCATTGGGACTATCACTTCGAGAACATCCTCCAGCAGGACGGGCGGATCACGGGCGTGTTGGATTTCGAGTGGGCGCTCTCCGGCGATCCAGCCTACGATCTGCGGATCGAGCAGCGGTGGGAGGAAACCTGTCCGGGCAGCCGGGCGGCACTCTACGCCGGCTATCGCCGCCTGCGCCCGCTGCCGGACGATCTGCATCTGCGGCTGCATCTGTACCGGATGGTCACGCACCTGGACTTCACGCTCGATGCGGCCGATGATGCCGAAGCCGAGATCATGCGTGGCAGACTGATGGCCGCGCTGGAGGCGCTGGAACGTGCCGGATGACGCCCCCAGCCTGACCCCATCTGATGCCCGCCGGGCCGCCCGCAATGCCGGGGCCATCGCCGCGGCGACTCTGCTGGGGCGCGGCCTCCAGTTCGGCTGGCAGTTGATCCTTGTGCCGGGGCTGGGGCCGGCGGCCTTCGGCATCTACGGCGCGGTCAGCGCCTTCATCCAGGTGGGGACGGCCATCTCGACCTTCGGCGTCCCGCCGATCCTGATCCGCGATGTCGCCCGCCGGCCGGATCAAGCCGGCGCGTACCTGACCTCGGCGCTGTACATCCAGACCACGCTGGCGCTGCTGGCCTACATCGGGCTGAACGCGGCGGCTGCCCTGGGCGGTTATGACCTGAGTGTGCGCGTCTTCCTCGCCATCGCCGGCATCAACCTGCTGATCGATACGCTCGGCAACATGTGCAATGACCTGCTGCTGGCGCGGGAGAAGATGGTAGCGACCTCGGCTGTCACCATTGCCCACATCATCGCGCTGATCGGGTTGGCCGGGTTGGGGCTGGCGAGCGGCTATACCCTGTTCGGGGTGTATCTGGGTGTGCTGGCCGCCGGGACGATCCGCACGGCGCTGCTCTGGATCGTGGCGTGGCGCAGCGGGATTCGCCCGCGCTGGCCGCTCGACCGGAGCATTGCCTGGCCGCTGTTCGCCAACAGCGCCCCCTGGGCGATGGGCAGTTTTCTCTCGCTGGCCTACCAGCAGGCCGATAAGCTGCTCACCAACCGTCTGATCGGCAATGCCGAAACCGGTTATCTGGCCGCGGCCTTCATCATCCTGTTCGGTGTGGTGGAAGTGCTGAATACCACCCTGCTGACCGCCCTGTACCCGCTCATGTCGCGGGCCTATGGCGACGGGAACAGCCGCTTGTTCGGCTTCCTGGTGGAGAAGCTGACCTTCTTCACGCTGCTGCTCTGTCTGCCACTGGTGCTGACGCTTTCGCTCTTCGCCGCGCCGATCACCGTGCCGCTGTTCGGCGAAGCCTACCGCCCGACGGCGGCGGTGCTGAGTGTGCTGATCTGGTACGGGCTGCTGATGATGGTCGGCAACGGGATGGGTCAGGCCATGCTGGTGCAGAACCGCCAGCGGCGGCTGCTCCTGATCCGTGCCGCCGGGTTGGGCGTCAACCTGCTGATGTTGGCGCTGCTGCTGCCCCGGCTGGGCGTGATCGGCGCACCGCTGTCCTCGATAGTGGCGGAAAGCTGCGTCCTGGCGCTGATCGGGCGCAGCTTCCATACGCCGGGTTGGGATGCCCGCCGCCTGATCGGGCCGATGGCGCGGGTGGCGCTGGCCGGAGCCGCCGCTGCCGGGATCATGCTGCTGCTGCGAGACGCGCCCGTCCTGGGCATCGCCGCCGGATTGATCGGCTACGGCGCGGCGGTGCTGCTGATCCGCGCACTGCGCGATGACGACCTGGATTTGCTCTACCGCCTGGCCGCCGCGATGCCCGGCGGGAGCTTGATCCGGCGCTACTGGCGGCGCGATGTCAGCGTGAACTGGTCGTAACGCGGGGAACGCTTCGTAGTCTAATCGGCATGTGAGTATCCATAACGGAAGGGGTTTATCCAATGAGTGAATCGACACGGGAAATCGCAACGCTGGCCGGTGGCTGCTTCTGGTGTCTGGAAGCGGTCTATGACCAGCTCAAGGGCGTCGAGGATGTGGTCTCCGGCTACGAGGGCGGGCACGTCCTCAATCCGACCTACCAGCAGGTCTGCTCCGGGATGACCGGCCATGCCGAAGCGGTGCGGATCACCTTCAATCCGAAGGTCATCAGCTTCAAGGATTTGCTGGATGTGTTCTTCACCATCCACGACCCGACGACGCTCAACCGCCAGGGGCCGGACCGCGGAACCCAGTACCGCTCGGCCATCTTCACCCACAACGACGAGCAGAAGCACATCGCCGAGCAGGTCATCGCCGAACTGAACGCCCAGAAGCTCTGGCCGAATCCGATTGTCACCCAGGTCGCGCCGACCACGACCTTCTACGCGGCGGAGGGCTATCACCAGGAATACTTCGCCAACAACCCCTACCAGCCCTACTGCATGGCCGTGGTCGCGCCGAAGGTCGCCAAGGCGCGTAAATACCACTTCGACAAGCTGAAGGCGTAACCGGTCTGGTTGTTCGCTGAGAAAATGGGGAAGGGCGCGGCAGAGATGCCGCGCCCGTTGTATTGGCTAGGATGGCGAGGAGCGCATCCGCTCCAGTTCGCCGTAATGTACCTGTTCCTCGACCTGCTTGCGAACGGCGCTGGCTTCGCGGCGGTCTTTGATGACCCTGGCCGGGACTCCGACCGCCACGCTGTACGGCGGCAGGCTCTTGTTGACGACCGCGCCCGCGCCGATCACGCTGCCCTTGCCGATGGTTACGCCATCGACCACCACCGCATTCGAGGCCAGCCAGACATCATCTTCGATGGTGATGCCTTCGGCGGTGATCCCCTGATCCTTGATATAGCGATCCGGGTCGGTGAAGACGTGGTTGACGGCGGCGATCTGCACCTGCGTGCCCGTATAGACTCCATCGCCGATGTGGACGCCGCCCTGCCCACGGATGCAGGTGTACTCCCCGAAGAAGCAGTGCTTCCCCACCCAGATGCCCGCTTTGGGCAGATCGCGGTAGTTGAAGACGTGGAAGATCACGCCGTGCATCAGGCTGGTTCCATCGCCGATGGTGATCCCGGCGGGCAGCGCGTTCAGGAACACGCCGCTGTCCAGATAGACGTTCTTGCCCAGCCGGATGTTGGCCGGGGAGAGCAGGCGGACGTTGTGTTCGATCAGCGGCAGCCCGTCGGCTTTGAGCAGGGCTTTATAGGCGATGCCGCGCAGCCCGATCCCAACCAGGCTGGGCAGTCCGCCGAGCAGGGTCATGACGGTCTGCTCGACGACGTAACGCGGCAGGCTGGTGGACTGACTCTTTAGATAGTAGCGAAGTTCTTGCAGCATTCCCATGACGGCGTGTTCTCGATAAGTTCAGGGCACGAGCGATTCGGCGGGATGCAGGGCGCGGTGGAACGCTCCACGCATCCGCTGGGTGCTGGGCATCAGGTTGCCGTGCAGGGCTTCCTGGATCATGGTGGTGGCGTCATCCAGGTCGCAGGCCACATTGAAGTTCAGGCCGAAGCGATCCCAGGCTGGGATGAAGTTCCAGCGCCCGCGCCCGGTCATGATGAGGATGCTGCGCGCCCCGACGGCCACCCCAGCCGCTACATCCGTCCAGGCATCGCCCACGAAGAAGCTCTGCGTCAGGTCTATGCCGTAATCGCGGGCGGCCTGCTCGAGCATTCCAGGATGGGGTTTGCGGCAGGCGCAGCTTTCATGGTTGTCGTGCGGGCAGAAGTACACCTGGGTGATGCGCCCCCCGGCGATTTCAATGGCCTCGATCATGTGCTGGTGGATCACATTGAGGGTCTCGACCGTCGTCAGGCCGCGATTCACCGCCGCCTGATTGGTGACGACGAAGATCGGCAAACCCGTTTCGGTCAGACGCCGGATGCTGTCCAACGCGCCGGGGATGAAGCGGAACTCCTCCCAGGTTTTGACATGATCCGCGCTGTTCTCGTTGATGACCCCGTCCCGATCCAGGAAGATCGCACCTTGATTCCAGGGCATAGTCGTCACCCCTTTTGATGACCGTTCAGCGCGGGTGCGGCCTCCGATTGCGCCGCGTCCTTCTGCATCGCCAGCAGCCGTTCACAGATGGCGTGTTCCAGCATCAGGTGAACATCTTCGACCATCGCCATATTGAAGCTGGGGATATGCACCGAAATATCGACGGCCGGAGCCAGCTTGCCGCCGTCATAGCCGCTGAAGCCGATGGTGGTAGCTCCGCCAGCGCGTCCGGCTTCGATGGCTTCCAGGACGTTGCGGCTGTTGCCGCTGCCGCTGATACCGATCAGGACATCGCCGGGGTTGACCAGCGGCATCAACTGTTCGGCGAAGATGCGGTCATAGCTGATGTCGTTGGCGACGGCCGTCATGATGGAGATGTTGTCGGTCAGTGCCACCACGCGGAAACGCGGCTGTCCCTGAACAATCGTCCGCTTGGCGAGATCGCAGCCAAAGTGGGTGGCGGTCGCGGCGCTGCCGCCGTTGCCGCAGATGAAGATGGTCTTGCGGTCGCGGTTAGCCTTCATCAAGGTCTCGACCACGCTATCCACCGCGTCGAAGGGAACGTTGTTCAGTAAATCCTGGACAGAGCCGAAGTAGTGCCGAATGTCCACTGTGATATCACCTGTCATAATGGGAAACGGATGAGTTCCTACCCTTTCATGGTACGGCCAGCACCTTACAGACTCCAAAAAAGGGAATCCGAAAACGTCATGAATCGTTACATGTTAGAGTTTTTGTGAAGGCGGCCTCCGCTTCAGGTTGTGTGTTCTGGAGCGGAGGCGAGAGGAAAATCAGCCTACAGAGACGCGCTCGCGCTGGTTGAGGATCACCTGAGCGCCATCGAAATCGAAGTGGAAATCCATGCGGGCCAGGCCGAGCGCCTGCAATCCTCTGGTGACTGACGGCTGATGATCTTCGTGGCAGTAGAGCATCAGGAAGCCGCCGCCGCCCGCCCCGGTAATCTTGCCGCCGAGCGCCCCGTGCCGCCGGGCAGTGTCATAGGCCAGGTCGATCTGGTCATTGCTGATGTCCCGGTTGACGCTGCGCTTCTGCACCCAGGATTGGTGCAGCAGTTCGGCGAAATCATCCAGCCGCCCGGAGGAAAGCGCATCTAGGATTTGCTGGCCGAGCGCCTTGATGCGGTGCATCCGTTCCAGAGTAGCGGGGTCCTGTTCGCGGCTGGCTTTGGACTGGTTAGCGAGAATCTTGCCCGAATCGCGCGATTTCCCCGTGAAGAACAGCATCAGACGGCGCTGGAACAGGTCGAGCGCACCCGGTGGGGCATTCACGGGCGTTACCGTTGTAGCCTCTTTGGTGAAGACGATATGGTTCAGTCCGCCCATAGCCGCCCCGTACTCGTCCTGTTTGCCGCTGGGGAGCTTGAGACGGTTGATGCCGATGTCGCAGGCCATCTCTGCGATTTGTTGGTGACTGAGGCTGCGACCCTGCCAGGCCGCCAGCGCGGTAATCATGGAGACGGCTACCGCCCCCGAACCGCCCAACCCCGTGCCCGGCGGAATCTGCGAGGCGACGAAGACATCCACGCCCCGTTCCACTCCGAATTCTCGCAGGACGGCCTTCGCCAATCCGAGTTCGCCATCGGTGGAATACTCACTGCCGGCCTGATGGCGATAAAAGACGCGGAAATCCGACGAGATGATCTGGAGCGCGTCGGCAGGCCCTTCGGAGACGAAGGTATAGACGTAGCGGTTGATGGCGGTGCTGGTCACAGCCCCACCGAACTGAGTATAATACGCGGGCAGATCAGTCCCGCCGCCGCCAAAACTGATGCGGACCGGCGCGCGTGCAATCAATAGCAAGTCAGCCTCCCCAAATCGCAATCACTCGTTTCTTCATCATAATCGAGGTTTGCAAATTGAACAGTCTAGTTTGAGATGTTGGGATCGGCCAACCTTGATTTGACACACTGAAGGAACCCCTGTAAAACAGGAACAAAGCAGGTTTCATCATGATGTTCCAGGTTCATTCTGAATGAAGATGCGTCGTTTGATCCGCACTCTGCTCGCGCTGATTCTGGTCACTGCCGCATTTGGCGGCGTGGGATACTATGTCTGGAATGACAGTCGGAACAAAACCATTGAAAACTATGATCGTAATGTGACCCTGGCGGTGGAAACGGCCATCTGGTCGGCGCTGTATGATGCCACCCGCACGGTCGAAGCCCCGCTGCGCCACTACCGGCTGATTACACTGAGCGAGAACGAACCCCTGCTGGATGTGGCGCTGCGTTACAATACCACGGTGGAGGTGCTGCGGATGGCAAACAATCTGCTGCCCACAGTGGATTCGGGCAGCGGCGAGACGATCATCGTCCCGGAAGGGGTACAAGAGCTGCAACCCCCGCGCCGATTTGAATTGTACACAGGCATCGCCGGCGATACCTTCGACTCTCTGGCGATCCGTTTCAATGTCCGGCAGGATATCCTGGAAGAGGATAATCCTATCCTGGCACAGCGGGGTATCGCCCCTGGCGATGTCGTTTTCATACCCATCCTTCTTTAACGAAGCGGACGGCTCACATTGATCCGACGATCTCTCCTGTACCTGATCCTCCTGATGGCTGCGCTGGCGGCCTGTGATACGGCCATCCCAACCGCGCCGCCGATCACGGTCAACATCACCGCCGTGGAGAATTCGACGGCACTGGCCCAGTCTGTCTCCGAAGCCATCACCGCGACGGCGCAGGTCAACATTGGTTTGACCGAAACGGTGCTGGCGCAGGGCGGTATCACACTCACGCCCTCGAATACGCCGACGCTCACGCCGACGCTGACACTTTCGCCGACGCGCTTCGTCACAGCCACGCCGACGCCGCGCCCCAGCGAAACACCCACGCCCACTTTCGCCCCCTTCCAGACGATTACACCGTCAGCGGAGGAAGTGGCATCGGGGACAGGCTGGCTGCGGCTCATCAACCTGACACGCGGTGACACGGCCGTGTACGATGTCCTGTTCAACGAAGATCAGGTGGCGCGTTCCATCGAGCCGGACGCGCAGACCAACTATTTCCAGGTCAATCCAGGCGCAGTGCGCGTCTCGTTGGGCGCGCCAGCCCAAGTGGTCGAGGCGGCAACACCCCCGCCACCGCTGGCATCCGCCGTCGTCGATGTCCCGGCGGGCGGGATCGTGACAGTGCTGGTGGTTCCCAATGACGCTGGCATCGAGCTGCTGCCGATTGTCGAAAATCCGGCTCCGCTGCCAACCGGGGAATCGCGTCTCACCATCGTCCAGACCAATGCTATTTTGCCGCCGCTCGATTTCATGGTTCCGACGCTGCGGGTCATGTTGGTCAACAATCTGGTGAACGGGGAGATCGCCGGCCCGTATGATCTGCCCGCCGGCGAGTATCCCTTCGATCTGTACGACGAAGTGCGCGAAGGCCAGGTGATCGCTAACCTGCTCCCTGTTACACTGCTGAGCCAGTCCAGCTACATCCTGGTGCTGCTGCCCTCTCCCAATCCAGGCGAACAGCTCACCGAAATCAGGCTCCTGACCGGATTCACCCGTTCGCTGGACACCGACGTGCGCGTTCGTTTTGTGAACGCGCTGGAGACCGCTTCGTCAATCCAGGCGGAGGTCGATGGACAGTTGAAGCTGAGCCAGCTCCCCTATGGCGGTGTTTCTGATCCGGTGACAGTCTCATCGTTGGGCGCTAATCTGGTTGTGAGCAGCGTGGATCGTCAGGTGCTTCTCGACGGGGCGCTGACCGCCCTGTCTGCCGATGATCGCAGCGACCGCCTCATCATCATCTCTGAGAATCCACAAGCTGGCACGCCAGGACAACAACCCGCCGTGCTGACGATCCTACCGCAGAATCCGCCGCCTTCGATCATCAACGCACGGGTACGGTTGGTTCATGCTTTGCCGAACGGCGTACCGCTGATCTTACAGGTGCGGCCGCAGACAAACGGCAGCGTGTTGGGCGCGACGGAAGTTCCCTGGGCCTCCATCGGTCAGGCTGATTTTGGCACGGCCTCGGATTACCTGAACCGCAATCCGGGCGTCTACAGCGTGCGCGTACTGCTGAGTACCAACCAGAGTCCCATCGGAATTCTGGAGAACATCCAATTTCTGGCCGGTGGCGTCTACGACTTCATGATCGTGCCGGGACAAGAGCCAGGTTCAGCGGTACTGAAACTGGTGGAGCCGAGCATCCAGGTAACAGAACTGGTGACGGGCAAAGGTAATCCCACGGCCGTCTTCGAGGCGGTGGCGGCAACGCTGACCTCGCAGGCTCCGGTCAGCACAGCTACGCCGACGCGGGCTTTCACCCCCACACCGACGCGCACGCCCGTGCCGACCAATACGCCGCGCCCGACCAACACGCCGAACTTCCTGCCGCCGATCCTGTTGGTCAATCCGGCCCCGCCCAATACCGCCCTGGGCAGCGTCAACCTGACCGGGCAGAACTTCCAGCCGGGACAGGCTTATGTGGTGACGCTCGATAACGACACCCGCGTGATTTCCAGCGGAACAGTCAACGAAGATGGGACGATCCTGGTGACGGTGCAGCTACCGGAAAACCTGGCTCCCGGATCGCATATCATTCAGGTCTGCGTAGACTGCCGCCCACGCGGAGCGCAGCAGCTCGCGCTGGCCGTATTCCTGGCGCGGGACGCGCGTATTACGCCGACGGCCACAGCTCAGCCATGACCGTCCGCCCGTCTCGACCGCTTCCAGATCAAGTGTCAGGGTTGCTACACCGGAAAGCCAAGATGGTGAAGAAGTTCAGCCTCCTCATAACTCTGCTGGCCGGTTGGATCCTGCTGGCTGGCACATTGATTCCGGCGCCGATGGCGCAGGCACAGGTGAATACCGGCAGCCTGCGGATCGTCAACGGGCTGTTGGGTGTTGGGCCGGTCGATGTATTTGTGGACGATGAGCGGGTGGCCTTCGGGCTTCAACCTCAAGCGGTCACGCCCTATGTCTCACTGGCGGCTGGGCGTCATGCGCTGGCGATCCGGGCCGTGGGCGCGGATCGGCTGGCGGCTCCGCTGGCCGATATACTGATCGACCTCTCGCCGAACGGCAGCCAGACCGCCGTAGTCTACCAACGGCAGACCAACACGGCCGAAGCGTTCGGCGGCGCTCTGGCCCAGAGTGGAGCCATCTTCATCGTTGACGATGACCGCAGCCCGACCCAATTGGGGCAGACGCGGCTGACGGCGGTCAATCTGGCGCTCAACGCGCCGGAGCGGATCAACATCGGTTATCCGTCCGGCGAGGCCCTGTTGTACCAGGTGGTGCGGGAGCAGCCCTTCGGAACCATCGACATCGATGCCGGGGCGTATTCCCTGGCGGTACTCGATGGCGAGAGCGCCGCCCGGCAGATTCTCGCCCGATTGGGAGAACAGGTCTTCTACTCGAATACCCTGTACACCCTGATCGTTGTGCCTAACCCAACGGTAGTCGCGGGCAGCGCCACCGCCGGAGCCGAGCCGGTGATCGCGTTCTCACTAAGTGCGCCACTGGATACCGAGACCGAAGCGGGCATCCGCCTGCGAATCATTCACGCCGCGCACAGCACGGCCGTGCTGGATCTGTACATCGACGAACGATTGGTCGCCAGCCGCGTGAATTACAGCCGCTTCACGGAGTATCTCGGTCTGGCGAGTTACAGCCATATCATCACCATCCGCCGGGCGGGGGATGCCCCGACCGCGGCTCCGCTGGGCCGGGCAGAACTGACCATCACCGAGGAAAACCGCCAGCAGTCCAATTGGACGCTGCTCCTTTTGAACGGCAGCGAAAGCAATGCTGAGGCGTTGAACGCGGCCACCACCCAGAATCAGCCTAACGCTCCCGTGCTGGTGAATACGCCCGGTGGCACGATCCTGATGGCCCTGCTGCCGGACAACCTCTCGGAAACCCAACGCGGCTTCGCCCGCGTGCGCGTGGTCAATGCGGCCGACGGCGTGCCGCCGCTGGCGCTCCTGACGGACGCGCTGCCACCGTCTGAAGTGCTGCCGGGAACACCAACCCCGGTTCCGACGGCAACGCCGATTCCGGGCGCACGTCCCACGCTGATCCCACTGACCGATGCGGTGTCCTTCGGCGTGGAGGCCAACGAACAGGATGTCCCGGCCGGGCTGTACGGCCAACTCCTGTTTGTACCGATTGGTTCTTCCAATCCATTGACGACCTTGAACGATGTTCAGTTGGTGAACGGGATCGTCTATACGCTGTACGTTATTGGATCGCCCATCGGTGATCCGCCGATCCAGGTTCTGACCTTCCAGGATTTCGGCTTTGGCCTCTCGACTGAACGCACCTACACCGGAACTATTGTGGTTGACAATGCCAACAAGTGCCGCATTTACAAGGCCGATACGCTGGATGTCGAGGTGAAGGTGCTCCCGCCGGCCAACCATGCACCTGTCTTGTCGGTATTTAATCAGAATG
>JAEUQZ010000220.1 GCA_016788965.1 Anaerolineae bacterium
GGGTGAGCCGGCCCAGGCCCTCAGAGAGGGCGACCAGATAGGCGATATCGCGCGAGTCACGGGAACTGCTGATGTAGCGTTCGGTGACGGACTGCACCCAGGCGGGAATGTTCTGCATACCGAGGAGGCGGAGCCGATCCACCGCGCCGCCGAGATCACCGTCGGTCAGGTAGCCGGCCGCGATCATGACGGTATAGTCGTCCTTATAGCTTTCGGCGAGGTCGCTGGCCGGGCTGTTCACGAATTCGACAGGGAACTGCACCCAGCCGAGGTAGAGGCCGATGGCTGCCCCGACGCCGAGTGCCAGCACCAGCGAAGCAAGAAAACGCAGCATGGAAGTCCTTCACGACGGTTACACACTCAGCCTCCATTGTATGTGACAACGGGCTGGAGGCAAGGGAGGGAATGAGTTAGTAGTTGATAGTTTATAGTTGATAGTAAAATGCGATGATAGGTGAGAAAAGTGATAGGAATGATAAGAATGAGAATGTGAGAATCCTGAGAATTGGCGCGAATGTCGTCAACATCGTCAGTGTCGAAATGTCCGAAATGTCGCCCAAGTCGTCCATGCCGGACGGATTCTGTTGCGGCAATTTCGGCAGTTGCAGCACGCTTTTCTGTGCCAAATGCCTTACATGCAAGGCCGGTTGTTGCAGTTGTTGTAGTTGCAAGTGCGTGATTCCTGCAACAACGACGGATTGCGATAACCGTGTTTCATAGGTTGTGAAGGTGCAGTTCGACGCCAGGCACTAAAGTGATCTGGCTACCAAAACATCCTGTCCACTGAGGGGACAAAAGGCTGCGCGAGTAGCGACGCTCATCCTGACAGATCGTCAGCGTATTCCCACGATAGCACAAAATGAAGTGGAAAGGGTGACATTTTGTCTACTCTTTGGGTATAAAATCGGGGGGAAGAAGATTAACCGCGAAACCTCGCCCAACCATGCAATGGCCCGGACGGCATTCTTGCCGTCCTACGGAGGTTCCGGCGAGGCAAGGGATCAAGGGAAGGCAGGGCGACCCCGCGGGTCGCCTCTACGAGTCATCGTTTTTCAAGAGGATGTTTTGGAGGGTAGAGAGGTTCATTCGAGATGCGAGGTGGGGATGGAAAAGTGGTGAGAATTTCCCTTTGGCAGAGGCGCGATGACCGGGTACAATGAAATTGACTCGTCCATTGAATTATGTTAATCTTCGTCAAGTTTATTTGTGCCATTTGGCACAAACCCCGTTTTGGGAGTGATGATGACCCTTAACGAATTTGCCCCCATCGGCGCGATGATCTTCTTCGCGGTGCTGGTCGCCTTCATTGTGTTGATCATCTCACGGCTGTTCGGCCCGCTGCGGCCATCTGCCCGCAAAGCGGCTCCCTACGAAAGCGGCATGAAGCCCATCGGCCCCGGGACGCGCCGTCTGCCGGTCAAGTTCTACCTGATCGCGGTGTTGTTCATTATTTTCGACGTGGAAATTATCTTCTTTCTGCCGTGGGCGGTACAACTTCGCGAGCTGGGGGTGTACGGTCTGGCGGTCATGGGTGTGTTTCTATTCATATTGACGGTCGGGTTCATCTATGAGTGGAAAAAGGGAGCGCTGGAATGGGAATAAGCTCAAAACTTGGCAACCTGGGCGTGGTGACGACCACGCTGGATCAGGCGATCAACTGGGGACGGAACGGGGCGATGTGGCCGCTGCTGTTCGGGCTGGCCTGCTGCGCTATCGAGTATATGGCGACTCAGGCTTCGACGTATGATCTGTCGCGCTTCGGGATGGAACTGAACCGCGCCAGCCCGCGCCAGGCGGATCTGCTGATCGTCTCCGGGCGGCTGACGCGCAAGATGGCGCCGGTCATCCGCCAGCTTTACGACCAGATGGCTGCCCCGAAGTGGGTCATTTCGATGGGCGACTGCGCGTCATGCGGCGGCGTGTACAACAATTACGCGCTGGTGCAAGGCGTCGATGAAATTATCCCGGTGGATGTGTATGTGGCGGGATGCCCGCCGCGCCCGGAACAGCTTTTGCACGGCATCATGACGCTGCACGAGAAAATCAAGGGCGACAGCATCCGCGATTGGGCCGCGCCCGTCGTGGCTGATCCGATCCGCATCTAAGTGGCGCAGCACGCTGCGCCCCTACATGTCGGATGAACTACCTCTAATGAATGTCGCCGGAGTATGGACATCCGGCTGCGAGGACGAACGATGAGCATTCCCCAACCTCTTGATCCGGCAGCGGCAGTAAAGGCGGCCTTCCCGGACGCGCTGGAAGACGTGAAGACGTTTGCCGGAGAGACGACGCTGGTGGTCGTCCCGGCGAAGCTGCCGGCGGTGGCGAAGTATCTACGGGATACGGCCGGGCTGGTCTACAACTACCTCTCCGATGTGAGCGCGGTGGACTACTATCCGAATTATGACCGTCCGGGGCGCTTCGGCGTGTCGTACCATCTGCTGTCGATGCTGTACAAGCGGCGGCTGCGGCTGAAGGTGTATCTGCCGGAAGAAGAGCCGTCGGTTCCGACGGTGACGACGATCTGGCCGGGGGCGAACTGGATGGAGCGCGAGGCCGCCGATCTGATGGGCGTGGACTTCGTGGGGCATCCTGACAAGCGCCGCCTGATGATGCCGGACGATTGGCAGGGGCATCCGCACCGGCGGGATTACCCGCTGGGGTATGAGACGGTCATGTTCTCGTTCAATTCGGAAGAGATCGCCAAGCACAAGCCGAAGGCGACCGAATAGCAGGTTGTGAGCGCAGGTTTCCAGTGGCATCTTGCAGGAGACGAGCAGGCTGATGAAGCCTGTTCATCCTGAGTAGGCGGAGTACAGAAGCGATGGCAATTCAGACCCCCGCGAACGCAGTGAATCCGATGAAGGAATGGGAAGGCAGCCTGGAGGAACTCAAAGGGCTGGTTTCCGAGCGGGCCATGACCGGAGAGACGATGCTGCTGAATATGGGGCCGCATCATCCCAGCACCCATGGGGTGCTGCGCCTGCTGCTGGAACTGGATGGCGAAGAGATCGTCAACTGCCTGCCGGACGTGGGCTTCCTGCACACGGGCATCGAGAAGACAATGGAGTCCAAAACGTATGAGAAGGCGGTCACGCTGACCGACCGGATGGACTACCTGGCGCCGATGTCGAACAACATGGCGTACTGTCTGGCAGTGGAGAAGCTGGCGGGGATCGATGTGCCGTTCCGGGCGCAGATCATCCGCGTAATCTGCATGGAACTGACGCGCATCAACAGCCATCTGGTATGGCTGGGGACGCACGCCATCGACATGGGCGCGATGAGCGTGTTTCTGTACTGCTTCCGCGAACGCGAGATGATCCTGAAGATGTTCGAGATGCTCTCCGGGCAGCGGTTGATGGGCAGCTACATCCGTCCTGGTGGAGTCTGGCGCGATCTGACGCCGGATTTCCTGCCCGCGCTGGAAGCGTTCCTGAATTACTTCCCCGGCAAGGTGGATGATTACGAGGCCCTGCTGACGAACAATCCGTTGTGGGTCGAGCGGACGCAGGGCGTGGGGATCATCGAGCCGGAGAAGGCGCTGGCCTGGGGCGTGAGCGGCCCAAGCCTGCGCGGGAGCGGCGTGGCCTGGGACATCCGCAAGTCGATGCCGTACAGCAGCTATGAACTATTCGATTTCAATGTGCCGGTCGGAGAACACGGGGATGTGTACGACCGCTTCTATGTGCGTATCCTGGAGATGCGCGAGAGCGTGCGGATCATCCAGCAGGCGTTGAAGAAACTGCCGGAGACGGGGCCGTTCCGCAGCGAGAACCGCAAGTTCGTGCCGCCGCCGCGCAGCGAACTCGGCCAGAGTATGGAAGCGGTGATTCATCACTTCAAGCTGTGGACGGAGGGATTCTCCGCGCCGGATGAAGAGGTGTTCTCGGCGATTGAAAGCCCGCGCGGGGAGATCGGCGTGTATCTGCACGGGACGGGCGGCAACAAGCCGCGCCGGGTGCATTTCAAGACGCCGTCGTTCATGCACATCAGCGCCCTGCCGGTGATGACGGCGGGACATCTGATCGCCGATGTGGTCGCCATCGTCGGCAGCGTGGATGTGGTGTTGGGCGACTGCGACCGATAGCTGTTTCAAGACTGCGAAAAGGTGGGATGCCGACTGGCTGACCACCTTTTGTGTTCAACCGAGACCTGGCAGCGTAACCCGTAGGAACGAAATATGGCACTGGCAGAGAAATACGCGGAACAGATCAAGACGACGATGGCGAAGTACCCGGACAAGCGCTCGGCGGTGATGCCGATGCTGTACATCGCCCAGGAAGAGTACGGGTGGGTCAGCCCGGAGGGTATCCAGGAAGTCGCCGAAATCTGCGAGATGGACCCGACGCAGGTGAAATCCATCGCGGGCTTCTATACGATGTACTCGGAGCAGCCCAAAGGGAAATACTGGCTCCAGGTCTGCACCGATCTGGCGTGCGCGTTGTGCGGCGCGGACAAGTTCTATGAAGACCTGAAGCAGGAACTGGGCGTGGACGACGGCGGCACGACCGAAGACGGGATGTTCACCGTCGAACATGTGATGTGCCTGGCGGCCTGTGACAAAGCGCCGATGCTCCAGTGCAATTTCCATTTTCAGGAAAAGCTCGATATGGACAAGATGCGCGGGCTGCTGAAGCAGTGGCGCGATGAAGCGGCGAAATAAGCGGAACAGACGACCAATCAGCGCGGCGGCCATTGGCTCCGCTGCCGGGGAACAAGGTGGGTGAACGATGCACATTCTGCTGCGTGGGCGCGAAATCCCGGACATCTGGAAGTTCGATACGTATGTGAAGAACGGCGGCTATGATGGTCTGAAGAAGGCCGTCAGCCTGAAGCCCGCCGAAGTGATCGAGATCGTCAAGGCGTCCGGTTTGCGCGGGCGCGGCGGCGCGGGCTTCTCGGCGGGGGTGAAGTGGAGCTTCATCCCGCAGAGTGAACCGGTCAAGTACGTGGTGGTCAACGCGGACGAGAGCGAGACGGGCACGTTCAAAGACCGCGAGATCATGGAGACCAACCCGCACCAGTTGATCGAAGGCGCGATGATCTGCGCGTGGGCGATCCAGGCGAAGGCGGTCTACATCTATCTGCGCGGCGAGTTCTGGGATGTGGCGCACGAACTGGACAAGCGCATCGCCGAAGCTCAGAAAGCCGGGTATGTGGGCGACAACGTGCTGGGCAGCGGGTGGTCGTGCCCGGTGTTCACGCATCTGGGGGCGGGCGCGTATATCTGCGGCGAGGAGAGCGCCCTGCTGGAAAGCCTGGAAGGGAAGCTGGGGCAGCCGCGCGTGCGTCCGCCGTTCCCGGCGCAGAAGGGCGGCGGTCTGTATGCTGAGCCGACGGTGGTCAACAACGTCGAGACGCTGACGAATGTGCCGTGGATTCTGACGCACGGGGCAGACGAGTTCAAGAAGATCGGCACCGAACAGAGCGCGGGCACGAAGATTTTCTGCGTGAGCGGGCATGTGGAGCGGCCGGGCAATTATGAGCTGCCGCTGGGCGCGACGCTGCGCGAACTGCTGTTCACGCACGCGGGGGGCATCAAGGGCGGGCGGCAGTTGAAGGGCGTGCTGCCATCGGGCGGATCGGGGCCGGTGATCCGGTTCAGCGGGAATGATGATCCGCTGCTGGATACGAAGCTGTCGTATGAAGACCTGGTGAAGCTGGGGTCGATCCTGGGGTCGGCGTCGATCATCGTGATGGATGATACGGTGGATATGACCTGGGTGGCGTCGAAGGTCACGAAGTTCTTCAAGCACGAAAGCTGCGGCAAATGCACGCCGTGCCGCGAGGGAACTTATTGGCTGGATAAGGTGATCGACCGGATCATGGCCGGGCAGGGCCAGTTGAGCGATGTCGATCTGATCAACAACATCGCCCGGAATATGCAGGGCGTGACGCTGTGCGCGTTGGGCGACTTTGCGGCCAATCCGATCATTTACACCATCAAGAACTTCCCGGAAGATTTCCGCAAGCATGTGGCGGAGAGCGCTCCGACGGCCAAGAAAGCGCCGGCGAAAGCGGGTGTCCCGGCGGGGGATTAGGGAAGACGGAAGAAGAATTGAACCGCCAAGACGCCAAGAGCGCCAAGATCATACGGAGAAGGTGGGGACGAAGAATCTAACCGCAAAGTCCCTTTGAAATGGCATCACCCTCCACGATGAAAATCCAATGCGAATTGAACCGCAGAGGACGCAAAGGACGCAGAGATCATACGGAGGGTGTGGGGGCTGTGCAGAGCAGATGCAGAGGACACAGAGGAATACGGAGAGGGTGGGTTCGTTTTTCAACGTGAGGATTGAGCGAGTCGGGCAGGGGACTGCCCCACAGGATGGATTGCACGATGGGACGGGTCTGAGTACCCGTTCCTGCTTGGATAGGCTCTGGTGAGCATGACCGATGATGTCCGAATGGAAGCCGAACCCACGCCGGAAACACCGGAGGTGATGTCCACTCCGGCGGCGGAGGTCGTCAGCGAGGTTCAGGCGGAAGCCGAAGCGCGTACCCCGCTGATGGCGCGGCTGCGGAGATGGCTGGGATTGGACGGGCAGAGCCTGGCCGAGCGGTTGGCGGAGTTGGATCGGGCGGTGGAAGCCGCGCCGGAGAGCAGCGCCAATCTGATTCTGCGGGGGGAAGTGCTGCTGGACATGGGGAGCAGCGAACAGGCGAAGGTCGATTTCCAGCGTGGGCTGGAACTGGCCGAGGCGGAACTCGAACGGAGCGCGTGGGGGGTGATGGAGCAGGCTTTGCGAGACCGTGCCCTGATGGGATTGGAACGCATCCGGCAGGGGCGGCGATGAGCGGCGATTGGTTCGAGGGCGTGCCGGTCGAAACACCGGAACGCAAACCGAAATCCCGCAAAGGCTGCTGGATCGTTGTGATCGTCCTGGCGGTGATGGTGTTGGGATGCGTGCTGCTGATCGCGGGGGCGGCGCTGCTTGTGCCCGTGGTCGTCGATCAGATTCAAGGGGCGGGCGACCAGGCGAATGCCTTCATGATGGCAATACGGGATGGCGATATCGACGCGGCTTACGCGATGCTCAGCAGCGAGGCGCGTGAGGGCATCCGCAGCGGGAACTTCCGCGAGCAGATGAGCGGGGTAGGGTTGGCCGACTGGACGTTCGACCAGTTCAGCATCCAGAATGAGCAGGGATACGTCGGCGGGCACGCGGACTTCCCCGGCGGGCGCGAGTCGATTGCGCTGCAACTGCGCTTGCGGGATGGTGTCTGGCAGATTAGCGGGTATGATCTGGGCGGGAACCGTCAAGGCGGGGAGCGCCCGGTTTCCTTCATGGATTAGGCCGGAACAGGTGGAAGGAGTCCAGATGGCTCTCAAACCGATCATCAAAGAGCCTGTCCTCCCACCGCAGACGGTGGAGGAGTTCGAGGTATTTCTCGCGCTGCCGGAGAATCATGACCGTTTGTTTGAACTGATCGATGGGGAAATTGTCGAAAAAACGGGGCGAACGGAAGAGGTCGGTGTCATCGCGGCCTGGGTCGTGACCTACCTGACCCTGTATGCGCGAGAGGATCAACGGGGGTATGCGGCGGTCGCGGCGCTCCACCGCCCAGGAGGCGATCTGTTCAACGCCCGCCAGCCAGATGTTTCCTTCGTGCGTGATGTGACTCGTCCCATCGAGAAACATGGCGCAGCAGCCTATCTGCCTGATCTGTGCGTCGAAATCCAGTCGCCGGATGACACGGACAAGCAGATGGCGGACAAGGCCGCGTTCTATCTGGCGAACGGGTCGAAGATGGTCTGGCTGGTGTATCCGTCGAAGCGGCTGGTCGAGGTGCTGACGGCGACGGATCGGCAGCTTCTGGGTCTGGAGGATACGCTGAGCGGCGGCGAGGTGCTGCCGGGGTTCAGCGTGGCGGTGAAGCAGATTTTCCTGGCGGGGTAGCAGTAGGATGGGGTGATAGGGCGGACGCGCAACGGCGCGTCCCTACGAATTGAGGGTTAACAGCGGACGCCAAGAATGGCGTCCCTACCCAGGCAGGTATCGTAGTCCGCCCATGATAGAACCCGCCCCAATTTGAAATGCACCCGCCGGGTTCGATGGTTCGTCTTTTCAGCGGATTTCGGTTAAACTAGCCACCTTAGCGTGGACATGAGTGAGCGTAGGGAAGATGGTAGCAAACACAACCAACTCCGTCACCATTTTCATCGATGGCAAGGAATATCAGGTTCCGGCAGGGACGAACCTGGTGGATGTCGCCAAGTGGATCGGAAACGATATCCCGGTATTCTGTTACCATCCCAAGATGGAACCGGTCGGCATGTGCCGCATGTGTC
>JAEUQZ010000221.1 GCA_016788965.1 Anaerolineae bacterium
CTCCGCATCATCGCTGTCGAACTGAAAGACGGGACGTAGTATATCCCCCACACTCTCCGTATGATCTCTGTCTCCTCTGTGCCTCTGTGGTGGTATTGCATTGGATTTTCGTCGATCTGTGTGATGCCATTTCATAGGGACTTTGCGGCTAATCTTCTTCTTCACGGTTAGCTTTCCCTAACCTGTTTCGTACCGCAAGAGTGACCAAAATGTCACCCTTCGCGCCTCGTTTTATGCTATCGTGGAGTCACAGCAGGATCGGTGCAGATGCATACTGCTGACCCGCTTGACGGCGCACCTTAACAAACCGGCTGTGATCATCGCCCAGTGCCTCTTGTCCCTTCAGTGGGCATGGTTTTTCGGCAGCCAGATCACTTGAGTATCTGGCATCGCATTTGCAGCTTGTCGCCGATTTGCATTTGCAGCATTTGCGGTATTTGCAGCATTTCGGTTCTGGAGACAGTGCTTCTCACGGGGAAATGTCACAAACAGGCGTATCCAACCATGACGGCACTGACGCCATTGCCGCCATTTACGCCAATTCTCAGATTCATATTCTCATCATTTCGCATCGATCACCGCATTTTTCTATCAACCATAAACTATCAACTACGAACTATTTCCCCCACCAACTCCCCCAGCCCCCACCCCGCCAGCGACTCCACCGCCACATGCGCCCCCGGCCCATGCTTCCCGCCGATCCCCACCGCCCAGAATCCCCCGTCCAGCGCCGCCCGCAGCCCCGCCACCGAGTCCTCGAACACCAGCGCCCGCCCCGGCTCCACCCCCAACTGCCCCGCCACCCACAGGAAGATGTCCGGTGCGGGCTTGGCCCGCGTCACCGTGTTCCCGTCCGCGATCACGTCGAATGAAGGCGTCAGCCCCAACCGCTCCAGCACCCCCTTCGCGTTCTGGCTGGATGACCCCAGCCCGATCTTCAACCCCGCCCCTCGCCCCTCCGCGATCATCTCCCGCACCCCCGGAAAGCACCGCTCCGGCGTCAGCCCCTCCAGCAGTTCCAGGAAGTAGCGGTTCTTCCGCGCCATATACGACTGCGCCAGCTCCTCCGAAACGTATCGCCCATCTAGGAAGATGTCCAGGCTCGCCCGCCGCGATAACCCCTGCATCCGGTGGTACTGCTCTGGTGTGAAGTGAATCATCTCCTCGGCCGCCAGCCGCCGCCACGTCTCGTAGTGCAGCACCGGGGTGTCCGTAATCACGCCGTCAAGATCGAAGATCAATGCCTGTAGCGAGAGGTTCATTCCCTACCTGTTCCCTGCTGTAGCCTGTCAAGAAGTCTGTACCTGAAAATGACACCTGCACGCGGCGATTTCGCCTTGTCTGTCCCTTCAGTGGACATGGCGTTTCGCCAGCCGGATCACTTTAGTGTCCGGCGGTCTTACCTATCCAGCCTGTGCGTCCGCTCAATCGTCGCTATAATAGCAAACCATGTCCCGAAAACGACTCCCAATCCTCTCACTGCTGCTTGGACTCTTCGCCCTCTTCGGCTGCGACCCTTACGTCACCGAACAGGCCCCCCAGGTGGTCATCATCACGGCCGTGCCCACCGCCACGCCGGAGCCGAGCCAGACTCCCCCGCCCACTCGCACGCCCATCCCAACCCTTACCCCGGTGCTGACCCCCACATCCACGCCCTTCCCCTGCGATGAACCCGCTGGGCAGCTCATCCGCATCGACCAGTTCCGCAGCCAGATCGCCGGCGAGAACCTGCGGTACCGGGTCTATGTCCCGCCCTGCTACCAGAAGTCCGGTAAACGTTACCCGCTGGCGATCCTTCTGCACGGCGCGGCCCAGAAAGAGGATGAGTGGGAGAAGCTCGGTGCGCTTCAGGCCGCTGACCAGGGCTTCCGGCTCGGCGTCCTCCCGCCGATGCTCATCGTCATGCCCTACGTCGGCAGCATCGGCAACAACAGCACCTTCCCGCCCGACCCGTCCTATGAGACCGTCGTCCTGGAAGAACTACTCCCCGCCATCGAGCGCGACTTCTGCACCTGGAACCGCCGCGAGTACCGCGCCCTCGGCGGGATTTCCAGAGGCGGCTTCTGGGCCTACAGCATCACCCTCCGCTATCCCGATGTCTTCGGCGTGGTCGGCGGCCACAGCGCCTACATGACCGAGAACCTCAACGAGATTCCCGCCGCCTTCAACCCGCTCGAACTCGCCCAGAACTCGGCGCTGCTCCCCGAAGCCGGCCTGCGGATGTACATCGACAACGGCGCGGAAGACCCGGCCGGCGTGAACCTGGAATTCTTCTCCAGCCGCCTCACTGCGCGGGGCATTCCCCACACCTACGTCATTAACCCCGTCGGCGGCCATGATGAAGCCTATTGGTCAGCCCATGTATCCGAGTATCTGGCGTTTTATGGCCGCGCGTGGCCGCGCGAGATCAGCGGTCTGCCCGACTGTGCTGATCCCAGCCCGTAGCTTACGCTCCGCTGTCTGCTTCGGGCGTAGCTTCTGGAGTCGGCGTAGGCAGCGCGATCCCCATCGCCACCTGGCACTCCCGCAGTAAATCCTGGGACACCGCGATGATGTCCTCCTGCTGAGTCCGCTGTGACCGTTCCAGCGCCTCTTCCAGGAACGGAACCGCTGCCGGACAGTTGCCCACGGCCCGCTGCGCCCGCCCCATCCACAGGTAGTGGAAGGCATTCGTCGATCCCAGGTCGATAGCCTTCTGGAGCGAGAGGATCGCCCCAGCATTGTCTTCCAGGCTGATCTGCACCCGTCCCAGCAATCCCTGGCACAGGATGCTGTTCGGGTCGGCATCGACGCACCGCCGCAGGAATTCCGCCGCTTGCGAGAAGTTCCCCTCGATGCGGAAGTAATACGTCCCCAACTCGAACAGCGCCAGCGCGTTGTTCGGGTTGACCTCCACCACATCGCTCAGCAATCCCAGCGCATCAGTGAGCGCCTGCGAGTCACCGTTGGCCTGCCCCACGATCATCTGCATCCGCGCCAACTCGATTGCCAGATACGGCAGGTTCGGCGCCGCGTTGTAAGCCTGCTGGAAGTAATCCTCCGCCGACTCGAAATCGAACTCCACCAGCCATGCCACCAACCCGCGCACCCGCAGCGCCTCGAAGCTGTTTGGATCGACTTCCAGCGCCCGCTCAGCCGTACTCTGCGCCAGTTCAGCGTTGCCGTTATCCAGGTACGCTTCCGCCAGGAATGCCATCGCCCGCGCGTTGTTCGGATCGATTTCCAATGCCCGCAGCGCGCTGGAGATCGATTCGCCGTAGCGGTTGTTGCGATCCAGCGCCATCGCCCGCACCGCCCACGCATCCGCCGAAAACGGGTTGGCCGTCACCGTCCGCTCGGCGACCCGTAAAGCCTCCTGCTGCTTCCCCTCCATCATCAGCCCGAAGGCCACCCGGTAGTACACCTCCACCGAGTTCGGCACCGCATCCAGGATATCCAGGTAGCTGCTCACCGCCTGCTCGATGCGCCCTTCGCGCCAATCGATCTGCGCCCGATCCAGCCGGTCCGCCGGATTGACCGTCGGCGTCCCCGTCGGAGCCACCGCCGTGGACAGGCTGTTCTGCGCCTGATTGACGATCCCGGCCAGCGCCTCAGCCACCGGAGGAGCCAGCGTCTCCCGATTCCGGTAGATCTGAAGTCCCACGAAGGCCACAATCGGCGTCAGAATCCACAGCCACATCCAGCGCAGCGAGATCGGGCTGCGCTTCTGTCCCCGCAGATACCGCTTCGGCGTCCGTAAATGCATACCGCCTCAGCCTCCGATTGGCGTGGCCGGGATGCTCGTCGGCAGAACCTCCGGCAGCGCCGCGTTCCGGTAGGCCGTACAGTTCTCCGTCACCAGCCCCAGACCCCGCAGGGTCGTACTCAGGATCGGTTCCCCGATTCCTTCCGACCGGATCATCGTCAGCGATTCATTCAGGATGGTCCAGGCGTCATCGCACTCGCCGATGTAATAGTGCGCCAGCCCCCGCAGGTATTGGCACTCGATCTCCGTCGAACCCAGATCGACGCAGCGGTTGAAGTTGTCGATGGCTCCCTCGTAGTTCCGCCGCCGGAAGTTGACCATCCCCAACTGCCGGTAGGCTTCTTTGTAGTTCGGGTCGATGCCCAGCGCATCGTCGCAGTACCCCTCCGCCTGCTGATCCTGCCCAATGCGTGAATACACCTCGCACAACCGCAGCATCGCCTTCGGGTTGCGCGGTTGCTTGGTCAGGATCGTCTCGTAGGTAGCGACCGCCTCTTCATAGAGTTCTTCCTGGATATACTGCCCGGCCAGTTCAAAGTACGGCGGAATCAGGTTCGGGTTGATGTTGATCGCGTCTTCCAACTGCCGGATCGCCGCTTCCCGTTCCCCCACCCAGATCAGCGCATAGGCATAGCTGCGATGCCCTTCGACACTCATTGGATCGGCCAGGATTGCATCCTCGCCGTAGCTCAAACCTTGTTGGTAGCGTCCGATGTTCGTATACGCGCGGGATAACACTGCCAGCAGCGGCGCGAAGTTCGGATCGACCTCGAACCCCCGCAGCGCCACCGGAATCGCCGACTCCGAATCGTCCAGCCAGACCAGCGCCTTCGACTTCAACGTATAAGCCCGCACATCCTGTGGCGCAACTTCAATCGCCTGGTCTCCCAGTTCAGAAGCCAGTTCTGCATCCCCCTTCGTGCGTCCCTGCTGCGGATCAGCCTGCCGATCCAGCTCGATCAGCGTCCGCCCATATTCATACAGGTAGTTGATGTTGTCCGGCTGCTGGCTGACCGCCTGGGCATAAGCCGCTGCCGCCTCTTCCAGCTTTCCCCCCAGGAACAGATCGTATCCCTGTGACGCCCACACGCTGGCGAACGGCGTCGCCGTTGGAGCCAGCCCAACCGCGTCCAGCGCCATCAATTGCAGACGACCGAACTGCGTATAAACGAAAACCAGCAAACCGCCCAGCAGCAGCCCGTACCAGAACAAAAACTGCCCCCCCACCCGACGGCGGCGGCGGTTGCTGAAGAACGGCTGTGAATAATCCCGCTTGATCTGCATACAGTGAACCTCGAACTGACTATCGAGACTTGACGATAGCCGACGGCAGGGATACATGTCAAGCCGCGATGCCCGCTTGGGTCACTCGCCCCTCACTCTGGCCGCGCCCCACCCCTACGGAGCCACATACTCCGTCACCGTGAACGTCAGCGGATCGCTCTGCACCTCGGTTCCATCCTCAGCCTGCGCGGTCGCAACCAGTTCGTGTGACCCCAATTCCAGCGTCCACCATAACGCCCACGGCGCATCCGTGACCGTCCCCAGGCTGCGCCCATCCATCCAGTAGCTCACCGACCGGGTTCCGGTCGGCGCGGCCACCGTCAGCCGCAGCCGCTGCGTATCCAGCGGCAGCATCGGACTCACCTGGAACACCGTGTACGGATCAGGTTCCAACAGCCGCAGCCGTTCATCTCCGCCCGCCGCGACCAGCATCGCCGCAGCCGGAGGCTGGCGTATCCCGTTCCGCAGCGCCCAGTCGCGGGCCTCCTGGGGCAGCACCAGATACACCTGGCTGACCCGCCGCTCTGGTGGAGTCGACTCGTCCGCCAGCAGTCCCGTCTCCCGGTCGATCACGAACCGCTGGTACAGGTTGTCCGGCTCCGTCGGAACCGTCCCCTCGATGAACACCTCGCTCCGCGTCAGCGGACAGTCCGGCGTTGGCAGCAGACCGCTCGTCGCGCAGACCACCTGCCGAGTTAATCCAGGCGGCTCCTTGAACGTCAGCTCCGGTTGCCCCAGCAGCACGTTCCGCATGAACGCATTCCAGACCGGCGCGGCGCCGCTCACCCCGGTCACATCGACCATCGGCGTGTTGTCCGCGTTCCCGACCCACACCCCCGCCACCAGATTCGGCGTGAAGCCCACCACCCAGTTATCCCGGTAGTCGGTAGTCGTGCCCGTTTTGGCTCCAGCAGGTCGCCCTAATTGCAGGGCGCTGTTGGCCCCAAATGACGGTATCCGCGCGTTGTTGTCGCTCAGTATATCGGTGATGACATATGCCACCCGTGGATCGATCACCGCCGTCGTCAGGGGCGATGGCTCCCACTGGTACAGCACATTCCCCTGGTGGTCGCTGACCTTCAGGATCATCGTCGGCTGAACCCGGAACCCGCCGTTCGGAAAAATACTGTACGCCTGCACTAAATCGAACAGCCGCACCTCACCTCCGCCCAGCGTAATCGCCAGATCGATGCTGCTGTTTTCCGCCAGCGTCTCCACGCCCGCGTTTTTCAGCAGCCCCACCAGCCGCTCGATCCCCACATGTTCCAGCGCCTTCACCGCCGGGATATTGAACGACGAGGCCAGCGCCTCCCGCGCCAGCACCGGTCCATGTTCCACCAGTCCGAAGTTCGCCGGAGTATAACTTTGCAGCTTGCGCGTAATGAACGGCGTCTCCACATCCAGGATCATCGTCGCCGCCGTCCACGGCTCCGCCAGCGTCGGATCGAACGCCGCCGCATACGTGAACGGCTTCAAGGCGCTCCCCGGCTGCCGCAGCGCCAGCGCCGCGTTCACCGCCCCGTCGATGCTCTCGTCGAAGTAATCCGGGCTGCCCAGCATCGTCAGCACCTGCCCGGTGAACGGATCCATCGCCACCAGCGCCGCGTTGTGTGCGTTGGCCGGAACCCGTTCCCCTATTGGCGGGTTGTTGAGATAGGCAAGCTGCTGCCGGGCAAGTTCCTCCGCCCGCTCCTGCCAGTTCACATCCACCGTCGTGATGACATCCAACCCGCCCCCATACAGGGCGTCCGGGTACTCCCGCTCAAGCTGCTTCCATACCGCCATCACGAAATGCGGCGCCCGAATCGGGAACACCGTTGCCGCGAACTGGAGTATCTCCCGCTTCGCCATCGCTTCCTGAGCCGCGTCGATGAACCCGTTCCGTACCATCAGCCCCAGCACCGAGTCCCGCCGCGCCGTGGCCGCCTCCGGGTTCACCAGCGGATCATACACCGCCGGCGACTGGATCAGCCCCACCAGCATCGCGCACTCCGCCAGCGAAAGCTCCGTCGCCGACTTGGCGAAGTACGCCTGCGCCGCCGCTTGAATCCCATACGCCAGATTGCCGAAGTAGCTCTGGTTGAGATACAGCGCCAGGATGTCGTCTTTGCTGTAGACGCTTTGCAGCCGGATCGCCAGGATGCTCTCACGCAGTTTGCGCCGCAGGCTGCGTTCAGCCCGCTGTTCTGGTGTGAACAGCAGATTCCGCGCCACCTGCTGCGTGATCGTACTGCCCCCGGCCAGCACCTCACCGCCTCGCAGGTTGATCCACACCGCCCGCGCGATCCCCACGACATCCACACCCGGATGGCTGTAGAAGTTGGCATCTTCGGTGGCAATCACCGCCTGCTGGCAGTGCTGCGGAATCGCCGCTAGATCGAGCGCCGTGTTCCGTCCACCCTCCGGCGGCAGAATCTCGTAGAGAAGCTGTCCGTTCCGGTCATAGATGCGCGTCGAGGGCAGTGCCAGCCCGGCCTGAAGCTGGTCAATCGATGGCAGATCCGCGAACAGCCACCCATACAGGAACACCGCCCCCGCCGCCATCACAGCCAGGGCTGCCGTGACCACTTTCCGGCGGCGCGACCACTGTCGAAATCGTTGGGCTAGACGCACACGATCCTCTATTCCAAACAGCGAACGATGCTTTCGCAGGGCAGGTATTTCACGCCAGATCGAGTCGCACAGTCCACCCACTCTTGATTGAGCGTATTTCAAGAACCCCTGTAGGGGGTGATCTTGGAATAGCCCGGCCATTTCATGGCCGGGTGACGCCAATCACGCACTACCATCCCTGAGAACGGTATTCCCCTCTCCCAGCGATACTCCGCGTGCGGGAAAGGTGTCAGCGGGTGAGGGCTGCATAACTACCATCTTACGAAGATTCGCCTCCGCCTGCACGACGCCGAACCCATGTTTACCAAACTCACCCTTGCCGATTCTGCGACAACCGCTATAATCAATCCTGACTAGTCAATTCTGACTATAGAGCGGTGAGCATTATGGATCGGGAACTGCTGTTGTTGGGGCTGCTGCGCCGCGAGGACATGCACGGCTACCAGCTTCACGAATTCATCAACCAGAATATGGCCTCCTGCATCGACCTCAAGAAGCCGACCGCCTACTACCTCTTGGATCGCATGGCGGAATCCGGTTGGATCAGCGCCAGTGCCGTTCAGGAAGGCAGCCGCCCC
>JAEUQZ010000222.1:0-6866 GCA_016788965.1 Anaerolineae bacterium
CACCTGGAAGGATTCGCGGCGTTGAACATCGCCGCTGAGGATGCCGAGAAGGTGAGGGGCATCGTGCGCCAGCAGGTGGGCGTGGTGGCCTTCGACAGTGGGGGCAACGCTCTGGATGGAACCGGGCTGCAAATCCCCGGCGTGCTGGACGATCTGTTCTTCTATGACGGAGCATTGGGGGCTACGTTCGAGGCGGGCGTGCCGACGATTCGCGTATGGGCGCCGACGGCGCAGCGCGTTCGTCTGCATTTGTTCGCCGATGGAAATCCGGAAACGGAAAGCACCGTCCACAATATGGACTATGACCGCGAGACGGGCATCTGGACGGTAGCAGGGGATGCCTCGTGGACGGGGCAGTACTATCTGTATGAAGTGACGGTTTATGCTCCCAGCGTGCAACGGGTGGTCAAGAATCTTGTGACTGATCCGTACTCGGTCAGTCTGACGATGAACAGCACGCGGAGCCAGATTATCGATCTGAATGATCCGGCGCTGATGCCGGAAGGATGGATGGGTCTGGCGAAGCCGCCGCTGGATGCTCCTGAAGACATCGTGATCTACGAGCTGCACATCCGGGACTTCAGCGTTTTCGATGAGACGGTCCCAGCGGAAGCACGGGGAACCTATCAGGCGTTCACATACACCGACTCGAATGGAATGCAGCATCTCATCAGCCTCGCACAGGCGGGACTGACGCATATCCATCTGCTGCCGTCGTTCGACATCGCTACAATCAATGAGAATGCAGCGGAACGAGTCGAGCCGGACGCGGCTCTGATGGCGACGTTCCCGGCGGATTCGGATCAGCAGCAGGCTACGGTGAATGCGGTGCGGGATCAGGACGGGTTCAACTGGGGCTACGATCCGTATCACTTCAATGTGCCCGAAGGCAGCTACTCGACCAATCCTGAAGGGCCGACACGCATCCTGGAGTTCCGGGAGATGGTGCAGGCGTTGAATCAGAATGGGCTGCGGGTCGTGATCGATGTGGTCTACAACCACACGAATTCAGCCGGGCAGAGCGACAAGTCGGTGTTCGACAAGATCGTGCCGGGTTACTACTACCGGTTGAATGGGCGGGGTCTGGTCGAGACGAGTACGTGCTGCCAGAACACCGCGACCGAGCATCGCATGATGGAAAAGTTCATGGTCGACTCGGTCGTGCTATGGACGACGGCGTACAAGGTGGATGCCTTCCGGTTCGACCTGATGGGACATCACATGAAGTCGAACATGGAGAGTGTTCGCTCCGCGCTGGATGCGCTCACGGTCGAGACTGATGGCGTGGATGGATCGCAGGTTTATGTGTACGGTGAAGGCTGGAACTTCGGCGAGGTTCAGGACAACGCCCGGGGCGTGAATGCGACGCAGCTCAATATGGGCGGTGTGGGCATCGGGACGTTCAATGACCGACTGCGCGACGCGGTTCGCGGTGGCAGCCCGTTCGGCGACCGGACGTTCCAGGGGTTCATCAGCGGATTGGGGATCGCGCCGAGCGGTCTGACGGGGGGCACGGAAGAAGAGCAACGCGCTCGGCTGCTGCTGTTCACCGATCAGATTCGAATCGGAATGGCCGGAAACCTGCGGGACTATTCGTTCATCGGCGCTCTAGGTGAGACTGTGACCGGAGCGGATGTGCTGTACAACGGGTCACCAACCGGATATACGCTCGATCCGCAGGAGCAGATCGTCTATATCTCCAAACACGACAATGAGACGTTATGGGACATCCTGCTCTACAAGCAGTTACCGGATGTGACGGTGGATGATCTCGTCCGCATCCAGAATCTGGGGAACAGCATTGTCCTGTTAAGTCAGGGCGTGCCTTTCTTCCAGGCTGGCGATGATCTGCTGCGCTCAAAGTCGCTGGATCGGAACAGCTACAACTCCGGCGATTGGTTCAACCGACTGGACTTCAGCTACGCAACCAACAACTTCGGGGTTGGTTTGCCGATGCAAGGTGACAATGGGGATCGTTGGGAAGAGATGAAGCCGATTCTGGCGAATCCCGATCTACTCGTCTCCGAGAACCAGATCATGACGGCAGCGACTCATTTCCGCGAGATGCTGCAAATTCGAAAGAGTTCGCCCCTGTTCCGGCTGCGGACGGGCGAGGATGTGCAGGCTCGGCTGTCGTTCCAGAATACCGGTCCAGAGCAACTCCCGGGTGTGCTGGCGATGACCCTGACCGACGGCGGCTCGTGGGAGGATATCGATCCGAATTACGATCTGATCGTCGTGATCGTCAATGCAACGCCGGAAACTCAGACCCTGACCTATGACTCGTTGGTCGGGACAGCAATGGAACTCCATCCGGTTCTGGTCAACTCGGCGGACGCGGCGGTGAAGACCTCGGCGTTCGACAGCCAGACGGGGGCGTTCTCTGTGCCGGCGCGGACGGCAGCAGTCTTCGTGCTGAAGCAAGGCGGATAGGACTGTTCGTTCGCTAGAAGTTCATCAGGCAGGGGTACTTCATCAGGAGTACCCCTGCTGTATGTCCGGGCATGACCGGGGCAGGGAGCGGTGAAACAATGGGTTATTCAGCCGAGATCGTGGTCAGTGGACACCTCTGCGTCGATTTGCTGCCGGATATGAAGCATGTCACGACGGAGCAGATGCTCACTCCTGGACGGCTGTACGAGATCGGGCCGATCCAGGTTTCGACGGGCGGATGTGTATCCAACACCGGGCTGGCGCTTCATAAACTGGGGGTGAAGGTGCGACTGATGTCGGCAGTGGGGGATGATTATATGGGGCAGATCATCCGGTCACACCTGAGCAGCTACAGTCCTCACCTGAGCGAGTCGATCCAGGTTCGCAAAGGGCAAGCCAGTTCCAGCACGGTCGTGCTTGCGCCAGAAAATGCTGACCGGACGTTCCTGCACTGCACGGGGACAAACGATACTTTTGGCCTGGATGATATCGACTTCGATGCGGTCGCTGAGGCTCCGCTTTTCCATCTGGGCTATCCACCGCTGCTGCCCGCACTGGTCGCCAATGATGGGGTGGAACTGGCGGCACTCTTCAAACAGGCCAAAGCAAGGGGTGCTACGACTTCAATGGACATGGTGATGTCCAACCCAAACGGGCCTATCGCCAATGCAGATTGGCGATCCATTCTTCGAAAGACACTCCCTTATGTGGACATCTTCGTGCCAAGTATCGAAGAGATGCTGGTTTATCTGCGGCGGGGTGATTATGCAGCGTGGGGCAGGGCAGTGTTCGAGAACGTGACACGGGACTACCTGCGCGGGTTTGCAGATGAACTGATCGAGATGGGCAGTGCGATTGTCGGTTTCAAGCTGGGCGAAATGGGATTGTATCTGCGAACGGCGGGCGCGGCTCGGTTGTCGCAAATGAAGACAGTGCCGCTGAACATCGAACAATGGGCTGATGGGGAGTGGTATATGCCTGCGTTCGAGGTCGAGGTGGTCGGAACCACCGGAGCAGGGGACTCGGCCTATGCGGCGTTCCTGATGGCACTGCTGCGGGGGATGTCTCCCAGCGAGGCACTGCGATGGGCGTGTGCGGTTGGGGCGTGCAATGTGGAGGCGATGGATGCGACCAGCGGAGTACGTTCGTTTGAAGCTACCCAGCAGCGGCTGGCAACCGATTGGCCTACGCGATCTGCCCGGCTGCGGGGAGCCGACTCCATCAGGGTGAAGTCCTCCTAACCGAGCAGCGACCAGAACTTGTATAATATCCTCGCACTGGCCTGGCGAGGCCATGAGGATAGGTAGGGTTCTTGGCGCAGACATTCAAAACGTGTCCCATCTGTAATACGCCCAATCCACGCAATGCTGCCATTTGTATCACCTGTGGAGCGACGCTGGCGCATGTTGGCGAGACGCAGAACGACGCACCTGAGCCGCGCACGCCTGCGGGATACGATCCGGTATTTGGAGAGACCGATCTTTCGGAGAATCGGCTCCGCTGGGCAGGGATAAATTACTTTCTGGCTGGAACCGGTGTCGCACTGCTGGCCGTTTGCGGTGTCATCCTATTCCTGGCCGTTGCGCCTGTATTCAATTCGCGCCCCGGTGCTGCCCCAACTCTGGCGGTCGCGCCGATCACACTCACGGCAACACAGCCGCAGTCGGCCATGATTACCAATACAGCCAGGCCGACGCTGTTTCTTGCCACAGTGACGCTGGGAACACCGACGGCGACGCCCAGTGCCATCCCTTCCGAAACAGCCACTCAGGGACCGTGCAACCAGCAAGTGCAGCCGAATGACAGCCTGATCGCAATCGTGGCGCGCTGTGGACACCGGGATTATTCCACTCTGCTCCAGGTTGTACTTGACCTCAACAACCTGAGTGACCCCAACCAGATTCAGATTGGGCAGACTATCCTGGTTCCGTGGCCGACTCCCACGTTCGATCCGAATGCCACGGCGACCTCAACCCCTGAAGGCCAAAGCGAAATCACTGGCAGCGAAGTCGTCTCGGCTGATCTCTCAGCCGGATCGTCGCTGCGGATTCCCCCGACGGAAACGCTGCTGCCCGGTGTGGTCTGGCATCGCGTTCAAGCGAACGAAAACATCATCATTATTGCCCTCACCTATGGGGCCAACCTGCGGACGCTCTCGGAACTTAACCCAGAGGTCACGTTCTCACAGTGTGACTTTGGGCTGGGAACTGGCGGGCCAAACTGCATCGTCCAGATTTTTGAGGGTCAGCTCATCCGCGTGCCCGCGCCGACACCAACACCAACCATCCAGCCTACGCCATCCGGCAGCGAGACCCCGACAGCAAGCCCGACACCCACGTTCAATCTGCCGACCGCGCTGAGTCCGAGTGATCGCGCGTTTTTCTCCAATGCCGAGATCGTCACACTGCGATGGATTGGAACCGGATCGTTGGGGGATGGCGAAGCGTATCTGGTCACAATGACTGATCTGGCCGCAAATATCACCTACACAGCCACGACGACCGATCTATTCTTCATCGTCCCGGAAGAATGGCACAATCCGGGTGATGGGCGGCACGATTACCGCTGGACGATCAGCGTCATCCAGGTCGATCAGCCTGACCGACCCTATTCCGTCACTGAACCCCGCCAGTTCACCTGGCAGGGAAGGGGAAACAGCTAAATGCGTCGAACAATTATTGCGGGTCTCGTGCTGATGGCTGCGGGCTTATTCACCGGGTGCGGGGGGCCAAGCGGCGGGATCACGCCGACTGTTGAGGCTCTGATTCCGAGCGAGACCGTTGCGCCAACGATCACGCTGACCGCTTCACCTACGGCGACAGCGGCTGAGGTCGTCCAGGTTCCGACAAATACACTGACACCGACAGCGGCTCCGCCAACAGAAACGCCCTTACCGACGGCGACTCTCGGCCCATACGAACACACGGTGGCCGAGGGCGATTCGCTCATCACGATTGTGCAGCAGTATGGATACACCGATCTGCGGATAGAGCCGGGCAGCATCATCGACCAAATCGTGCAGATCAATGACAATATCTTCAGCGCGGATATCCTGCCGCCGCCGGGCAGTATCATCCTAATTCCCCGGCAAACACCGACTCCAACGCCGGAAAATCCGGCGACGCAGGTCAGTATGAATGCGACCAATACGGCATCGGCGCCGAACGTGGTCATTTCAGCGAACGCGGGCACGTTCGACTACACGGTACAGGAAAATGACACCATCATCCAGATCGCGGCGGAGAACAGCCTGACGCTGGAGCAAATCTGGGTGTTGAACCCTGACCTGAACTTCTTCGGCTGCAACTTCGAGATTCCGAGTGGCGGGCCGGACTGCATCGTGTCTCTGCGGGTGGGGCAGATCGTCAAGCTGCCTGCGCCGACGCCTACACCGACGCTCTCGCCAACACCATCGGGCAATGAGACGCTCACACCCACGCCGACACGATCCGCGCCGATGCTGGTGTATCCGCCAGATGGGGCAGTGGCACAGCCGGGCGTTTTCAGTCTGCGGTGGGTGAGCGTCGGGATTCTGGAACCGCAGGAATTCTATCTGGTGGAAGTCACGGATCGAACACTGGGCGCGGTGGTGTTCCGCGCTGTGACCAAAGACACAAGCGCAACGCTACCCGATTCGATCATTCCGAATGATGGGCAGACTCATGACTTCACCTGGAAAGTGTGGATCGCTACGCCCAATCCTGAAGGGGTGTATCTTGCCAGCGGTGGCACGTCGATGGAATGGCGCTTCCAATGGTTGAGCCGGTGAGGTTCTAGCCGAGCCGCCCGAATTCGCGGGCAAGCTGCTCGCTGGTCATGTGGAGCATGGTCGGGCGGCCATGCGGACAGGTGTGGGGAGACTGGCAGCGTTCAAGCTGGCGGATCAGGGATTGCATTTCGTCGTGGCTGAGGATCTGGCCGGCTTTGATGGCAGCCTGTTTGCAGATGCGTTTGACGAGTCTGTCTTCGAGGATGTTCTGCCCAGGGCGATCTCCTGAATCGAGGTCAGGCAGGATGCTGTAGAGGACTTCCTCCGGGTGGCTGTTTGTCAAGGATGCGGGAACGCTCCGCACCACGAAGGTGTTGGGACCAAAAGGCTCCAATTCAAAGCCCACCACGCGCAGCACTTCCAGACTTCCTTCGATCAATCGTGCATCGGTGGGGGAAAAGACGACGGCCTGAGCCTCCAGCGCATATTGTGCAGGAGTCTCTTTCTTGTCGTGCTGTTCCATCCATTGTTCATAGAGGATGCGTTCATGGGCTGCGTGCTGGTCGATCAAGTAGAGGCCGGACGGCCCTTCGGCGACGATGTAGGTGGCTCCGACTTGGCCCAGCACGCGGAGAATGGGCAGGGTGCGGGGTCTTTGGGGCCGGCCCAAACCCTCTGGTATGGCGGTAGGGTCGTCGTCGGGCGGCGGTGGAAGGGGCAGGTG
>JAEUQZ010000222.1:6876-8192 GCA_016788965.1 Anaerolineae bacterium
GACTGCCGGCCGTCATCGCGTCTAGATCGAGGTCGAGCTGAGCGGGTGTGTTGGCCGTGGTAGGCAGCCATTCTGACCAGTTCGATCTTGGTGGATTGTATGCGCCCAGACCGGAATTCCGCCGCATGGCAGGCGTTTGGGCAAGATCGACCACGGCACGGCGGACGGCACGCTGCACTGCCGAGAAGACCCCATCGAGATTGCGGAAACGCACTTCGGCTTTGGTCGGATGGACGTTGACATCGACATCATGCGGCGGAAGCTGCAACATGAGGATGGCAACCGGGTAGCGGCCGGTCATGAGGAAGGTGTGATACGCCTGAGTCACGGCATAGCTCAGACGGGTATCCTGAATCCAACGGCCATTCACAAACAGGGTGATGTGCTGACGGTCGGCACGATGCAAACTGGGTACGGAGGTATAGCCGATGATTTCCGTGATGGAGGCAGTGTCGGCCTCAGACGCTCGCCCGGAGACTTCAACCATATTCCTGAAGCTATCCAGGCCGAGGGCGGCCACAAGTACATCGGCAAGTTGACCGCTGCCCGTGGTGCGGAAGATTTCCCGCCCGTCCTGCTCCAACACGAAACGAATGCCGGGATAGGCCATCGCGTAACGGGTCACGAAGAGCGCAATCTGACGCTTCTCCGTGGCCTCTTTTTTCATAAACTTCAAGCGAGCAGGGGTATTGTAGAAAAGATTCTCAACGGTAATGACGGTTCCGACCGGAGCGCCCACGGATTGATGCCGGATGATCTGGCCGCCGTGGATTTGCAGCAGTACACCGGATGGGTGTTCCGCCTGCCGGGTAATTATGGTGACATGGCTGACCGAGGCGATGCTCGCCAGAGCCTCGCCGCGAAAGCCCAGGGTCGTGACCCCCAGAAGATCGTCGGCTGAACGGAGTTTGCTGGTCGCATGGCGGTGAAAGGCGAGATCGACTTCATCGGGGGCGATGCCGCTGCCGTCGTCACTGATGCGAATACTCTGCCGGCCACCGCCGATGACTTCAATCCGAATGGTACGCGCACCGGCATCGATGGCGTTTTCGACCAGTTCTTTGACAACGGAGGCGGGACGCTCGACGACTTCACCAGCGGCGATCTGCGCGACAACCTGTTCAGGCAGGATCAGAATAGACATCACTTACATCCGGTAAAAACAATCACCCCATCGGCGGGGTGATCGGCTCTTCGCAACGCGGTTCAGCAGCGCCATCCCATCAGGGTCGAATGGTATTGGCTTCATTGAGCGGAATGGTGAAGATGAAGGTGCTGCCGTGACCTTCCTGACTTTCAACCCAGGCGGTTCCGCC
>JAEUQZ010000223.1 GCA_016788965.1 Anaerolineae bacterium
AACTGCGGATCGGTGGGGCTGCGGCGCAGTTCACTGCGGGTCAGCAAGAGAACCGCCATGAGGATCAGCCCGCCGCCGATCAAGGTTACGGGTCGAAGCTTTTCGTGCAGCACCGCCGCGCCGAGTATGACCGTCACAACCGGTTCCAACGTGGAGAGCATGGCCGCATTCGTCGGGCCGACACGCTCCAAACCTGCCAGAAAAGCGGCGACGGGCAGCACAGTAGCGATCATGACAATCGACAGAATCGCAGTCCATCCGGCATTCGTTGCCGGAAGATGCGGCCCGTTCAACAGCATCAGGAGGCCAGATGCGGCTCCGGCGGAGGCGAAGATCACCGCTGAAGATTGAACGACGGAGACCCGTTTGAGGACATGCGTCCCGACAATGATGTAGACCGAGTAAATGGCTGCCCCGGCCACGGCCAGCAGCATCCCCAGAATTTGCCCCCCGGCGGGGTCTACCGTCAGCGCCGTGCCGATGAGCGCGATGGCGAGCGCGATGACCTTCACCAGGGTGAGCCGCTCAGGGAGCAGCACGGCAGCCAACAGCGTCACGAACACCGGATACAGGTACAACAGCAGCGCCACCAATCCCGACGAGGCATATTGCAGCGCGGTGAGATAGGCAAAGGACTGGCCCACATAACCCAGCGCCCCCATCCCCACCAGCATCAGTAAGGTCGATCCACGCGGCAGCGGTTCCCGCCGAACGATCAGCACGACGATCATCACGACGGCCGACAGCGAAAAGCGCAGGAACAGGATCGAAACGGCATCCATCGCGTCGGCATAGGCATACTGACCAAACAAGGCCAGCGTGCCGAAGCCCGCCGCCGACAATGCCACCAAAACAATGCCAGCCAGACGATTCACAGTACTTCTCCGAATCCCGCGATGCGTGGGGTCGCTCTGGAACCTGTAGAGACTTTCATTCCTGGTGCTGTTGAGAGCCAGACAGGGTGACGCCAATAGGGTAGCAAGGCGGAGCCGCTATTGTCCACTGGTGCGTCGCAGCAGCCAACCCGCAATCGGGTCATGAGGGGGTGATGAAAGGATGCCAACCCAGACTTGATTGAGGTCGGCGCGGCTTCTATAATAGAACGTCTGTACCATCCCCACAGGCGTATACCGAGCAGAGGCGATCCCCATGACTCAGGACAAGATCATCGTGCGCGGCGCGCGTGAACACAACCTGAAGAACATCGATGTTGAAATCCCTCGTAACAAACTGGTCGTCATCACCGGGCTATCCGGCTCCGGCAAATCCTCGCTGGCCTTCGATACCATCTTCGCCGAAGGGCAGCGCCGCTATGTCGAGAGCCTGAGCGCCTACGCTCGCCAGTTCCTCGGCCAGATGGAGAAGCCCGATGTCGATCAGATCGAGGGACTCAGCCCGGCGGTCTCGATTGACCAGAAGGGCGTCAGCCACAACCCGCGCTCGACCGTCGGCACGGTGACAGAGATTTACGATTACCTGCGCCTGCTGTATGCCCGCATCGGCATCCCTCACTGCCCGGTCTGCGGCGCGAAGGTCGAAGCCCAGAGCGCCCAGCAGATCGTCGATGAGGTCAAGAAGCTGGCCGACGGCACGCGCATCCAGGTGCTGGCTCCCATCATCAAAGGGCGCAAAGGCACGCACGAAAAGGTCTTCGATGACCTGCGGAAGGGCGGATTCGCCCGCGCCCGCGTCGATGGCGAGGTGCGCGACCTGGGCGATGCCATCGAACTGGATCGCTACGTCATCCACAACATCGAAGTCGTGGTAGACCGCCTCATCATCCGCAAGCATGAGGATGCCCAGAGCGAGGAAGCCCGCAGCGCCGAAACCCGCCTGACCGACGCCATCGAGACGGCGCTGGAGATCGGCGAAGGGGTGGTCATCATCAACGACCTGAGCGCCAGCCAGCCCAGCGATACGCTCTACAGCGAACTGCTGGCCTGCGTCAACGGCCACGGCAGCATCCCGGAGATCGAGCCGCGCAGCTTCAGCTTCAATACGCCCAAGGGAGCCTGTCCCGACTGCCAGGGGTTGGGCTTCCGGCTGGAGTTCGACCCCGACCTGATCGTGCCGAACGCCGATCTGTCGCTGCACCAGGGCGCGATCCACGCCAGCGGCTGGAACTTCGAGGATCGCACCAGTTGGGGCTACGGCATCATGCGCGGCATCGCCGACAGCTACGGCTTCAGCATGGATAACCCCTGGCGCGCCCTCAGTCCCGAAGCCCAGCGAGTCATCCTCTATGGCACAGGCGACCGCAAGGTCCGCATCCGCTACTCGAACCAGCGCGGCGACTCGCGTGAGTATACGACCGCCTTCGAAGGCGTCATCAACAACCTGTCCCGCCGCTACCGCGAAACGCAGTCGGACGGGATGCGCGAACTCTTCGAGCAGTTCATGGCGAAAGTCCCCTGCGCCACCTGCCAGGGCAAGCGCCTGCGCCCGGAGGCGCTGGCCGTCAGCGTCGCCGACCGCTCGATCCACGACGTGTCGCTGCTGCCCGTCTCCGAACTGCTGGAATGGGCCTACGGACTGCGCGGGCTGAATGGACGCGCGGCCGTGTTGACCCCCCGCGAGCAGGAGATCGCCTATCAAATTCTCAAGGAGATCGAATCCCGCGTCGGCTTCCTGAACGATGTCGGCCTGAACTACCTGACGCTGGCGCGGGCGGCCGCCTCGCTCAGCGGCGGCGAAGCCCAGCGCATCCGGCTGGCGACGCAGATCGGCAGCCGCCTGACCGGGGTGCTGTACGTGCTGGATGAGCCATCCATCGGCCTGCACCAGCGCGATAACGCCCGGCTGATCCATACCCTGATGGGGATGCGCGACCTTGGGAACACTGTGCTTGTCGTCGAACACGACGAAGAAACCATGCGGATGGCCGACTGGCTGATCGATCTGGGGCCGGGGGCGGGTGAATACGGTGGCAAGGTGATCGCCGCCGGGACGCCGGAAGAGGTCATGCAGGTCGAAGACAGCCTGACAGGAGCCTATCTCTCCGGCAGGCTGCGGATCGATGTGCCGCCGGAGCGCCGTTCAGGGAACGGCAAGTCCATCGTGGTGCGCGGCGCGCGGGAGAACAACCTCAAGGGCATCGACGCCGAGATTCCGCTCGGCAAGCTGGTCTGCATCACCGGGCGTCAGCGGCAGCGGCAAGAGCAGCCTGATGGTGGACATCCTCTACAACCGGCTGGCGCAGGTCATCAACGGCAGCAAGGAACGCCCCGGCGCGCATGACGGCATCGATGGCATCGAACACATCGACAAGATCATCAACATCGACCAGTCGCCCATCGGGCGGACGCCGCGCAGCAATCCGGCCACTTACACCAAGATGTTCGACGCCATCCGCAGCCTCTTCGCCGAACTGCCGGAGAGCAAGATTCGCGGCTACACAGCCGGGCGCTTCAGCTTCAACGTCAAGGGCGGGCGCTGCGAACACTGCGAAGGTCAGGGCCAGCTCAAGATCGAGATGCAGTTCCTGGCCGATATCTACGTGATGTGCGATGTCTGCCACGGAACCCGCTACAGCCGCGAGACGCTCCAGGTCAAGTACAAGCACAAGAACATCGCCGATGTCCTCAGCATGACCGTGACCGAGGGGCTGGAGTTCTTCGCCAACATCCCGACCATCTACAGCAAGCTGGAGACGCTGGAAGCCGTCGGGCTGGGCTACATCCGCATCGGCCAGCCCGCCACCACCCTGAGCGGCGGCGAAGCCCAGCGCATCAAGCTCAGCCGCGAACTGAGCAAACGCGCCACCGGGCAGACGCTCTACATCCTCGACGAACCTTCGACGGGCCTGCACGCCGCCGATGTCAAGCGGTTGATCGAGGTGCTTCAGCAGTTGGTCGATAACGGCAACACCGTGCTGGTCATCGAACACAACCTGGACATCATCAAGGTCGCGGACTGGCTGATCGACCTGGGGCCGGAGGGCGGCGACGCCGGCGGCGAGATCATCGCCGTAGGGACACCGGAGGTCGTCGCGGAAGTCGAAGGGAGTCATACTGGAAAGTATCTGCGTTCGTATCTTCAGATGCGGGCAGCCATGATGGGGGGATAGGAGATGAGCTTCCATGAGCACCAGGACGCTGATCGCGCTCCTCCTTGTCCTGACTCTCGCAGCCGGTCTGAACGCCGCCCTCCCCCAGCCTGACCCGCCGCGCCTTCAAGTGCCCCAGGGCACATCCACCCTCACGCCCAGCCCCACCGACTCGGACATCGAGGATCGTCGAATCCGCTCGATGAGCTGGAGCAGTGACGGGAGCAAGATTGCCTTCTCCCGCCAGGATGGACTCACCTTCATCCAGGACGCTGCCACCGGACAGTATCTCCAATCTCTACAGACCGATCTGGACGGCCCGACCGCCGCCGTCGCCTTCAGCACGGATGCAGCATCAAGCAAATTCGCCACTGGGGGCGCTGACGGCGTCGTCAGAATTTGGAACGTCGGCGAAGACAAGCCATTTCTGGAACTGCCACCGCTGGGAATTTTCCTCATCGGCCTGGAATGGAGTCCGGTGAATCCGGATTGGCTGGCACTGGTCACGTATGCCGGGCCGCTCCAGGTCTGGGACACCCGCCGCAATCAACTGGTTTTCAATGAACGCGGCGGCGAAAGCTTGGACATGGATTGGAGTCCAGACGGGACCAAACTGGTCATTACGGACGGGGTCGCTTTCGTGATCTGGGACGTGACGACCAGAACACGCCTGTCCATTCAGAGATCAAGAGAATTCATTAATGACGGATTGTTGAGCAGCGTCGATTGGAGTCCCAACGACAATCTCTTGGTCAGCGGGGCCAATGTCGGAGCGATGCGTACCTGGGACGGGACCACAGGCGCGCTCGTGACCACATTCAGCACAACCGCCACAGATTACACATCGCCTGTTTCAATTGTTCGCTTCAGCCCGGACGGCAGCCTGATTGCCCGAATCGGTAACGACGGAAATATCCGCATCTACAGCACAGCCGGATCGCTGCTCAAAGCCATCTCCACCGCCGAACCCCTATACGCCGCAGCCTGGAGTCCCGATGGCAGCCGCTTGGCCTATGGCGGTGACACCGACGGCATCACCATCGTTTCTGTCGATGCCTTGCCGGCGCCGACAGCCACGCCGCTGCCTGTGCCCGTCACCCTCAGCCCGACGCCGGTCACGCCGACTCCGCAGCCGCTGGCCTCCATCGATGTGATCGCCTGGTCGCCCGATGATACCCGGCTGGTATACAGCGAGACTACGGGCACTGTCACCATGCTGAACCGCGTCACCGGGGAGGTGATTGGCCCGGTTATCGGCCACTTCTCGGAAATCACGGCGCTGGCGTGGCGGCCACAGTGGGACGAATTCGTCAGCGTTGACGCTTACGGGTCGGTCAAAATCTGGGGCGGGACTCAACTCGGTGTAATCGCCCAGATTGGAAATAGGGAAACTGGCCCAATCAACTGCGTAGAGTGGAATCCAGATGGCACCAAGTTGGCAATCGGCACAGCGAATGGAGAAGTGATTGGGCTGGATGCCAATCTGAGCAGCATGTTCTACAAGACAGACGGAAATCCGTCCCCCGTTTATGCCGTGAAATGGGTATCGAACAATCAAGTGCTGAAGCTGACTGGCGATTTCGGTTACGCCATACAGAACGTCGATCTCGATCAGTACCCCCCGTGGCGCGATGTGTTGCGTTTCACACGATCTGCCGCCTTCAACAAGACTGGAGACCGGGTGGTCATCATCAACAATCTGTTCAACATGACGGGAGTTCAACCCAGTTCCCTGGAAGTCTGGAATCTTGTCACGGCTCAGATGCTCTATTCACAGCCGATCCCCGGCAAAGAAATCCTTTCCGTGAATTGGAGTCCCGATGGAGCCTTCATCGCCACCGGATCAACAAACGGCGCCGACATCTGGAACGCGGTCGATGGCACATGGATCGAAACCCTGGCCGCCGGTTATCGGGTCTCGGCAGTCGCCTGGAGTTCCGATGGCAGCCAACTCGCTTATGGCGGGATCAACGGCCTGACAATAGTCCCTGCACCATCCATGGCCTCCGCGACGCCAACTCCCCAACCGCAGTAAGCATCTGCTGATGAAAAACGGGCAGTCCAATCGGGCTGCCCGGTTGCATTTCTGCGCCCCCAATTCAAGGCATGATGAACCTCAACTGGATAACATGCCTAACAACAGGTTGCTTTTTTCTGGTTTTTTTGCACAATGATAGGTGACCTTTAGGCTCAGTATGGCAATGTGTCGTCTATACTGAATAGGTGAAGAGTTTGTTTTCTTATCAAGGCTGAACAGGGCCGGAAGCGTCACCGGCAAGGAGTACAGTTTTCATGGTGGTATCGATGAAGCATGGACAGACGGCGTTCGACCACGTCCCGAATGCCTATGAGACCGCGCTGTCCCAATATGATCGTGCGGTCAAGCACCTAAGTCTCGACGAGAATGTCGTGGAATACATGCGCTGGCCGCGCCGTGAATTCACGGTCAATTTCCCCGTCCGCCGCGATAATGGCCGGATCGAGATGTTCACCGGCTACCGCGTCCATCACAACACCGTGATGGGGCCGTCCAAAGGCGGCATCCGTTACAGCATGAACGTCACCCTCGACGAGGTGCGCGCGCTGGCGATGTGGATGACCTGGAAATGCTCGCTGGTCAACCTGCCCTATGGCGGCGCTAAAGGCGGCGTTCTGGTCGATCCGAAGACCCTTTCGGTACGTGAAAAAGAAGGACTTACCCGCCGCTACGCTTCTGAACTGATCCCCCTCCTCAGCCCACATTCGGATATTCCCGCCCCCGACATGGGAACCGGGCCGCAGGAAATGGCCTGGATCATGGATACCTACAGCATGACCGTTGGCTATTCGGTTCCTGCCGTCGTCACCGGCAAGCCGATCAACATCGGCGGCAGCCAGGGACGCAACGAGGCCACTGGCCGCGGCGTCATCATCTGCATGATCGAGGCGCTCAAGCGCAAAGGTCTGACCAACCCCGGCGACATCAGCATCGTGGTGCAGGGCTTCGGCAACGTCGGTCTGCACGCCGCTGCCTATGCCTATGAACTCGGCTACAAAGTTCTGGCCGTCAGCGATGTCGAGGGCGGCGTCTACAACCCCAACGGACTGGATATTCCGGCAGTGCGTGCCTGGGCCGCCGAACACAACACGCCCTATGGCTATCCGAAGGGCGAGCGCGTCAGCAATGCCGAACTGCTCACCCTGCCCTGCGATGTGTTGATCCCGGCCGCGATGGAAGGCCAGATCACTGAACACAACGCCCCGCACCTCCGCACCAAGATGATCGTCGAAGGCGCGAACGGCCCGACCACCACCGGCGCCGATGACATCATCAACGACCGGGGCATTCAGCTTGTCCCGGATATTCTGGCGAACGCGGGCGGCGTCACCGTTTCCTACTTCGAGTGGGTGCAGGGTCTCCAGGCCTTCTTCTGGGATACCGACGAGGTCTTCCGCCAGCTTGAACGCATCCTGGTCAAGGCCTATGACGCGACCGTGCATATGGCCGAAGATCACGGCGTCGATATGCGTACCGCCGCGCAGATGACCGCCATCAAGCGCGTCGCCGATGCGCTGCTCACCCGCGGCTTCTATCCATAGACCTCACCTGTACCGAACCGAACATACCGACCGGGGCATTCAGGCTGAATGCCCCGGTTTTGTTGGGCGGGATGGTGCAAGCTCTGGCAAGGCCGTAGAATAGAACCACTGCTCAACCATCAGGAACAGCCACCCCCACATGAAACTGCTCGACGATTTCAAGCAACGCCTCGGCCTCGAACCCCCACCCCGACAACCCAACCGTCCCGATACCCTGGCGCTCCGCGAAGCCATTGACGCCGGGCAGCGCCAGAAACGCGCCGAAAATTACCCGGAGGCGCTCGAATCGTTGGGCCGCGCTGTCGATCTGGCGCTGGCGAACGGGGATAGCACCGCCCTGGCCGTCGCCGCGCTGAATCAGGTCGAGGTGCTGATGCAGCTCGGCCGTGAGGTCGAAGCTGAAGCCATCCTGAGCCGGACGTATGCCACCGCCCAGGAAACCCGCCAGAAAGGACAACTGGCCTATACGCTGATCGCCATGGGGCGGCTGGCCCAGCACCAGAATGACTGGAAGTCCGCCCAGCAGCATTACGAGCAGGCGCTCGATATCGCCCATACCGGC
>JAEUQZ010000224.1 GCA_016788965.1 Anaerolineae bacterium
CAGAGGTGTTCACGGTAGTTCACATCGAAGGTTGTTGTAACACCGAGATCGCGAGCAGTTTGTAGGTATCGCTGAGTCGCCGCGCGGCAGCCCTCGCTCAGCCCCGGCACGATCCCATCGACGTGGGCATACTGCGCCCCGGAAAACACTGCCTGCCACTCGAAGTCATCCGGGCCAATCGTGCTGGCGGCGCTGCCCTGTCGGTCGAAGATGGCGACGGGTGTGCGTGGGGACAGCGAAAACTCCAGATAGTTGATCCCCATCCGCGCTCCAGGGATCATCTGGACATGATGCATATCCACGCCGTAGCTCAGACAGGTATCATAGGCGAGCTGCCCCAGTTCGTTTGCCGGGAGCTTGGAGACGAATACTCCCTGCCCTCCCAGCCGCGCGAAATCCGCCGCCACGTTAAGCTGCGCCCCGGCCACATGCACATCTAGCGACCGAGTCGTCCGCAGGCGTTGAAATCGCGGCGGAGACATCCGCAGCATCACTTCTCCCAGACTGACGAGCCGTTCGCTCATGACGAGATCGCCTTGTCAGCCTCAGTTCCATAGCGGTACAGCCACCGTTCGCGCTCACTGGCGACATATTCAGGTGGGATAGGGATCGGCTGTCCGACCGCGCGGCACATCAGATACATCTGCGCGACCCGCTCGACCACTTGCGACGCGAAGACGGCTTCTGCGATGCTGCGTCCGCAGGCGACGACACCATGATTGCGGAGCAGCACGCCGTTGCTATCGCCGATGGTTCTGGCAACCTCTTCTCCCAGCGCGAGATGCTGCCCGGCAGGTACATAGTTCGTACACCGTATCTCCGCGCCGATGACCTGCGACTGCTCCTCGACGATCACTGGGATCGATTCGCCCAGGCACGAGAGCGCCGTCGCATACAGTGAATGGGTGTGGAATACCACCTGGATGTCTGGCCGCGCCAGCAGAATCAGGCGGTGGACGGATGTCTCGCTCGACGGTGGGCGATGCCCCTCGATGACCTGCCCGGAATCGCTCACGATCACCATGTCATCCGGGGTGATCGCGTCGTAATCGATCCGGCTCGGCGTCACGATCAATCCCCCCGGCACACGCACTGACGCATTCCCATACGTCCCGACCAGATACCCCATCGCTTGCAGTTGCAGACAGGCGTCGATCAACTGCTGCTTCAGTTCGCGGGTGTTGCTCATTTGGATTTCCCTTCGGCTTGACGTTCTCGATCCTGCGTGAAGTCGGTCAGCCAGTCCGCGTCCCACAAACTGGGAAACGGATTCTGCACATACGGATGGTCGGCAATGGCGTTCTCATCCAGTTCGAGTCCCAGTCCCGGCGCATCCGAGTTCGGAAAATTGAACTCCCCGTTTCGTACAGGGTCCCATCCGTGGACGAGCTTACTGCGCCAGGGCACATCGAAGTCCGAGAACGTCTCCTGGATATAGAAGTTGGGGGTGCTGACGTCGAAGTGCAGCGCCGCCGCCAGCGCGACCGGCCCAATTGAACAGTGCGGCGCGACGCGGATATCGTAGGCCGAAGCCAGTGCCGCGATCTTCTTGCTCATCAGGATTCCCCCGCAGTGCGCCACGTCCATCTGGACGACATCCACAGCCCGTTGGCTGAACAGTCGGTGAAACTCCGCCAGATTATAGAGCCGCTCCCCCGCTGCGATGGGGCTGAGTGAACTGCGCCGCGCTTCCGCCAGGAGTTCGATGTGTTCTGGCGCGATCGGTTCTTCATACCACGCCGGACGGAACCGTTGAAGCTCCCGCATCATCATCATGGCCGCTCCCAGAGACAGCCGCCCATGAAACTCGATGAAAAGCTGAATCGAGTCTCCGACGGCTTCCCGTACAGCCGCCACGATGTCGATAGCTTCTTCGCTTTCAAGTGGGGTCATGTCCTTCCACGCCACGCCGAAAGGGTCGAACTTCAGCCCTGTGTAGCCGCGTCCGATGGCTTCTTTGGCGCGTTCGGCATATTCCGGCGGGGTACGCGCCCCACCATACCAGCCGTTGGCGTAAGCCGGAATACGTGCATGATACTGCCCGCCGATCAGGTTGTACACCGGCTGCCCACAGGCTTTGCCGATCAGGTCCCACAGCGCGATTTCGACCGCGCTGATCGCCGTCATGACCGTCGAGCCGCCCTGATACTGGTCGCGGATCAGATCGCCAACAATCCGTTCGACATCGAAAGGATCACGTCCCTTGATGCGTTCTTCCAGCCATTCATGGGCGAGGGTCTGCACCGTCTTCTCTTGCCATTCGAGCGTCGCTTCGCCGATCCCGCTGAGTCCGGTATTGGTGTGCAGGCGGATGAACAGGTAGTTACGCAGCCCAGCATTCGCCATCAACGTTTCAAAACGTGCGATTTTCATTGCTGTGCTGCCTTTCGTTCAGTAGGCCGCGCGGATGCGCGCCACCCGCGCCCGGAAATCTTCAACGGCGGCTGCGCCTTCCAGCACGCCCACCTCAAGATCATACTCACGCTTCTCGCCCGGCTGGAGTACGATCAACTGTCCCAGCCGTCGCGCTGTCTCCCGCCCAAACGTGTTCGTGCAGGGTTCGATGCCAACGGCATACTGCCCTTCGCCCATCATCCGCCATTCGAGATACTGCGGCATCTGCCGCTGGTTGTACACGACATAGATGCCGAAATGATCCCGGTTGACAATCGCCACCGGGACGCTGCCATCGGCTTCCGCGCCCATCTTGAGTTCAAACCCCTGGAGCTGCCAGTCCTTCTGCGGCGCGATGAAGCGGCTGTATTCGTCGGAGGCACTGGCAGGCAGCCCTTCCGGGATGGCTGGCGGTTCTAGAACGGGCGCGATCTGCTCGGAGCCTTCATCGACCGCCGGGAACCCGGCGTTGATGTGATACAACAGCATATGTTCTGTCGGCAACCAGCCCGCATTTTCGACCGTGTCGTGCATCGTAAACCGCGACTCGCCCAGCCGCGCCCGGTAACCCCGTGTCAGCACAAGATTCTCGCCATACGCCTGCGCCTGCACCACGCGCCCGACCGCTTCCAGGGTACATTCGTCACCCTCCCAGCTTTCGCTGGAGCTGACCAACTGCCCTGGGAGCAGCGCCATCCGGTCATGCACACCGTAGGTCTCCTGTGCCCGTGCCGGGAAATGATAGTGGCTGACATCGGCTGTTTCAGGATTGCCGATGTGGATCATCCCGCACGAGTTGTTCAGCCCGCCCAGAGCCGTCCGCAGCCATCCAAAGGCGCTGTCCTGCCCGAAGTACCACGGAGCCGGCAGTCCGGTGGACGGAATCCAGGCCAGCGATTGCCCCCGGTAATCACAGTAGGCCACATCCATGCCGCGATCCACCGCAACCTTGAATTGGAAGCCGCTCCCGGTGCGGAATTCCAGGTAGCGCACACCTCGCGCCGGGCCGTCGGCCGCTTCCATTATGCTGATCCCACCGATCTGCGACAGATGGCCGACCCGCCGCATCAGTTCTTCACGGGTGAAATGCTTACCGAACAGGTAGGGCATGACTGCTCAACTCCTTTTCAGCCAGGCATAGACCTCAGCGTCCGCCGCCGCTGGATCGGGGAGGGGGAGATCGACGGGAGTACGCCGTGCCAGAGACAGATGCACTGCCGTCAGCAGTTCATACGCCCGGCAGCCGTCCCATCCGGTCACTAACGGAGTCTCCTCCCCCCGGATGCATTGGCAGAAGTTCTCGACGATGCCCATATAGCCGCCAAATTCCTCATCGAACAACTGCGTGTTCGGCACGACCGGTCGCCAGCTTTGCGCCCCTTCAACCTCGCCGCCGTACAGGGTGAGTGCATATTGATCTTCCACGGACAACCACGCATGTTCGCCGTAAATCTCCACCCGCTCCCACGGCTTCAGGCTCAACGCCGTCGCGCTGGTGGTCAGGCTGCCGACCGCGCCGGATGCGAACTCCAGCATCACCACCGCGTTGTCGATAGGGTAATCGCCGCCCGGTTTGCGTTTCATTCCGGCGGCGTTCACCCGTGTCACCGCGCCCATCAGATACAGTGTCAGGTCGAACAGGTGGATCGTTCCTGCTTCCAGCAAATCCACATAGTTGTATCCCAGATTGAACTTGCCTGTCATCAACGCAGGTGCACCAACCGCGCCTCGGTCGAGCAGCGTCCTGGCCCGTCGATACGGCGGGGAATACCGTTTGTTCGCCACTGTCATCATCAGGAGCTTAGCCGCGTCCGCCGCTTCGCAAATCTGTACCGCGTCGGCCAGCGACCGCGCGATATGTTTTTCAACCAGCACCGGCAATCCTGCTTCGATGCACGCCAGCACATGCTCGCGGTGCAGCCCATCTGGCGACAGCACCATTACCCCGTCCAGCGGTTCTGCCCGGAGCATCTCGCGGTAATCCGCGTAGGCCTGACCGCCGTAGATCGCCTGTACTTTGTCAACATGTTCAGTCCGTGGCTCCGCGAACGCGCTGATTTCTACAGGTTCCCAGATCATGCGGAGCCGCGCCACTGCGGGGAAGTACTTGCTCTGCGCCACGCCGCCTGCGCCGATCACACCCAGCCGAATCGGTTTGAGTGCCGCCCGCGTGGAGTCATAGGCGACGCCGTAGACATCCCCTTCCTCGAAAGCCTTGCGGATAGGCGTATGCCCATAGGTGTCGTCAAAACGTTGCAGCCCGTTCATGAGCGATGATCCTTGACCAGCCGTGCGCTCACTGTGCCGAAGAGCAGGGCCAGCAAAATGGCCGCGGCTTTGTACACAGCAATTTGTGCGTCCAGCATACCCAGATTGCCTAATCCGTTATTCAGAACAGCAATGAACAACGCGCCGATGACCGTTCGGCGCATATTGCCTTCGCCCCCCAGGAACGAGTTTCCTCCGATGATGACAGCGACGATAGCATCCAGTTCCAGCCCATAGGCCGCGTCCGGCGCGGCCGCCCCCAGACGGCTGACTGTCACCAGCATCGCCAGCCCGACCAGCACGCCGAACAGCGCGAACATGATGAACTTGTACTTGCCCACCGGAACCCCGGCCTGAATCGTCGCCCGTTCATCGCTGCCCATCGCGTAGGTGTAGCGTCCCAACCGTGTCCGCGCCAGGATGAAACCGCCGGCCCAGAAGACCGCCCCCGCCAGCAGGATCGCCGGGCTGACTTCGAACAGCAGCGGACGGGTGAGGAAATCCAGAAACGGATCGCGCACCGAGATCGAGTCCGCTCCCGTCAGGCTCACCGCCAGTCCCCGCGCCCAGATCCAGCAAGCCAGTGTCACGATCAGTGGATTAATCCCCCCACGCACGATTAGCGCCGCGTTGATCAGTTCCACCGCGATGGCCCCCACCACGCCGGCCAGGATGCCCAGCGCCAGGCTTCCCGTCGATTGAAAGACCAGCCCCAGCAGCACCCCCGCGAATGCCAGGACGCTCGCTGGCGAAAGGTCGATGTTTTGGGAAATGATGGCGAACGTCGCGCCCGCCGAGATGATAAACAGCGCCGCATTCTGTTCCAGCAGTGTGGTCAGGTTGGGCAGCGTCAGGAAGCGCGGATTCAGCGCCGTGAACAGCACGATCAACGCCACCAGCGCCGCCAGCAAGCCATAGGACGCCACCCACGCCCGCCAGCGAATCGACGACAGTTGGGCAGTCATGAGCTTGTCCTCCCACGCTGCGCCAGCCGGTCGATGATGATGGCCGCCAGCACGAGCAAACCCGTTGCCGCTTGCTGCCATTCAGTCGGCACGCGCCGGATGGTCATCCAATTGAGCGTCATGAACAGGATGAACGCTCCGATCAGAGTCTTTTCGACCCGCCCGACTCCGCCGCTCAACCGCGTCCCACCCAGCACCACCGCCGCGATAGTGTAGAACTCGCTACCGCTGCCCAGATTCGGGCTGATGACCCCCGTAGAAGCTGCGATCAACAGCCCGGCGATCCCCGCGCAGAACCCACAAAGCGTGTACGTGGCGATTTTGACCAGCCGCACCGGAATCCCGGAAAGATACGCCGCCGTCTGGTTGCCCCCGATGGCGTACACCATCCGTCCGTAGAGCGTGCGCCGCATCAGCACGGCGGCGATTAGATAGAGCGCGAATACGATCAGCGCGATCAATGGCAGCCCCGGTATCTTGAGCGACTCGATACCCGGTGTCCGTGTGATCGCAATCGTCTCAAAGAACGGATCGGTCACGCGAATCTGCGCGTTGTTCATCAGCACAAGCGCCAGCCCGCGCCCACCGATCAGCGTTCCCAGCGTGGCGATCACCGGACTGATTCCCACCCCCTCGACCAGCAGCCCATTGATGAGGCCGACCAGCGTCGCCGCCAATAGCCCGACGGGCACGGCCACCTCCACGCTGATCCCGTCGCGGATCAAGAGCGCGGAGAGTCCCGCTGTCATGAACAGCGATGACGACACCGACAGATCGATGCCTCCGATCAGGATCACCAGTGTCATGCCGATGCCCAATACCGCCACCACCGACATCTGCCGAAAGATGTTGAAGATATTGTTCGGCAGCAGGAACACCTGGCTGCTCAACCCAAAGAAGGCGAACAGCAGCAGCGCGGCCACCAGGGCGCTGTTGGCGCTTGTCCAGTTCCCAACCCGCTGCATGAACGTCGCTTTCATAACGGATTTCCCTGGATCGCCGCCGACAGGCGTTCTTCCGTCGCCTCCGCCCGGGAGAGCGTTTGCAGCAGCCGTCCGTGAAACATCACCAGAATACGGTCAGAGATGCCCAGTATTTCGATCAAATCCTCGGACACCACCATGATCGACTTGCCCGCCTCCGCCAGTTCCGTCAACTGCGCGTAGATTTCGGCCTTCGCGCCCACATCGATCCCCTGCGTTGGGGAGACGAAGATCAGGATGTCGAGGTCGCGCAGCAGCCACTTCCCCAGGATCACCTTCTGCTGGTTGCCGCCGCTCAACGTGCTGACTGGGGATTCAATAGAAGCCGTTTTGACCCGGATGCGCTGCGCCATATCTGCCGCCCGCTGATTTTCCCGCCGCCCATCCACGAACAATGCCCTGCGCCGGAACGCCGTCAGCGAGGGCAGCGTGATATTCGGCCGCACGCCCAGGGTCATCACCAGCCCCTCGGTTTTGCGCTGCTCCGTCAGCAGCCCAATCCCATGTTGGATCGCCTCCTTGGGCGAGCGCAGCCGCACCACCTGACCATTCCGGCGGAACAGTCCGCTCGTCTCCATCGTCAGCCCGAACAGCGCCCGCGCCAGTTCATTTTGCCCCGCGCCGAGCAGTCCGGTGACGCCCACGATCTCCCCCGCTTGAAGCTGAAAACTGACTTCGCGCACGGATCGCCCGATGCTGAGAGTCTCGACTTCCAGGGCAGCCGTGCGTGTCGCCGCGCGAACATCATGGTGCTTGAAGAACGTATCGACCTTTTCCCCAATCGTCAACTCGATCAGTTCCGCTTCGGTCGTCCCAATGATTTCCACCGTCTTGACCCGCTGCCCATTCCGCAGCACCGTCGCCCGGTCGCACAGCTTGATGATCTCTTTGAAGCGGTGCGAGATGTAGATGATGGCGATGCCGCGATCTCGCAGCCCCCGAAGGATCGACATCAGCAGCGCCGTTTCTTCCTCCGCCAGCGCCGCCGTCGGTTCGTCCAGCACCAGGATGCGCGGCTGATGCGACAGCACTTTGGCGATTTCCACAAGCTGCTGCTGCGCCAGCGGTAGATCCATCGTCCGCGCCTGCACATCGATGCCCTTGACGCCCAGGCTTTCCAGGATTCGCATGGCCTCCCGGTTGATCGCAGCCTGGTCCACCAGGATGCTGCCACCGGCTTCCCGCCCCAGGAAGATGTTGTTCGCGACCGTTAGTTTCGGAACCAGACTCAAATCCTGGTACACCACGCCGATTCCGCTGCTCAGCGCCATACGCGGCTGCGAAAACCGAACTGCCTGCCCATCGATGCGGATTTCCCCACCGTCCGGCTGATACACCCCCGCCAGCACTTTCATCAGGGTGGACTTACCCGCCCCGTTCTGGCCGATCAGCGCGTGGATTTCGCCGGATTGAACCGAGAAATCGACATCTGCCAGCGCGGTGACGCCCGGAAACTGCTTGCTGATGCCGCGCATCTCCAGAGTGGCCGGATGCACGGAGACCTGCATATTCATGAAGCCATCCCGCCTGATGGTAAGACCGGAGGAACTCTCCT
>JAEUQZ010000225.1 GCA_016788965.1 Anaerolineae bacterium
AGCCTCAACGAGATTCGGTACGCGCGGTGGGTGGTCATCCCGTCGCTGTGGCCCACGACGACGCTGGACTTCATCTGGACACGCATGGCGATTCCGGCGTGGCCGATCACATGCGTCATCCTGGCGCTGGCTTCGGGCGCTGCGCTGTGGCGGACGTTACGGCAAGTTCAGACGAACCAAACCAGCGAAGTGAAATCGGATCGATCTGAACCAGCGGATGCGATGTATCCTGCCCGGCGACGATCCTGGGCGGTGACTGCACTGCCACTGGTGGGGTTGGTCGGAATGGTGCTGGGGATGGCGGGAATAACGGCTGATCCGCTGTACGATGGAGGTAATTCATCGCTGCACGGCATCCTACCTGTCCTCGCGGAAAAGACTGAAAGCAACGATGTGCTGATCCTGGCAGACAACCAGTACCAGCCGTTCTTCCTGAACTTCAACAAGCTGACCACACCGCGCGTGATCGCCCTGCCCGATCATCCGGGCGAGCAACCAAGTCCTGAACAAGCTCCACTCATCCGTTCATCCAACCCGGATGAACTGCTGGTCAAGAGCAGCGTGGCGCTGCTGCACAATCTAGCAAACGCCCATCCGCGCCTGTGGGTGCTGGCAAGTTCGGGGCCGTGGACGCCGTGGACGGTGCGGCCGGTCGAACGCTTCATGACTATGCACTATTATCCGATTGCGGAGTACAGCAGCGATCCGCCTGATCCGACGGTGCGGTTGATCGAATACAGCACAGTGGACGCGCCAGATATTCTGAATTTGCGAGGGCCGGACATCCAGAGCGACCTGCGGTTCGGGGATTCGATCCGGCTGACGGGCGTCAGTCTGCCTGAAGGAACCCGCTACCGCGCGGGAGATACACTGGCGATATCACTGTACTGGGAGGCGGAGAAGCCCATCAAGCAAGACTATACCGTGGCGTGGTTTCTGGCGGATGCAGCGGGCAGCGTGTGGGCACAGGGCCAGGACACTCAGCCGATGTGGGGGTTCGCGCCGACGCGAAGCTGGAGTGTGGGAGTCCCGGTGATCGACAACCGGGCGCTGGTTATTCCCGATGATCTCCAACCGGGGACATACGCAATCTGGGCGCGGCTGTATGAATCAAACGCACCTGATCGGCTACTGCCGGCACAGGGCGATCAGGTACGGGAGAACACAATCGGTATTCTCCCGGTCGTCATCGATATTGTAGGATAGACGCCATCACTCCTTCAAACCACCGGAAGGGTCTGTATGGCATCCCTAAGCATCATCATCCCCGTGTATAACGGCGCATTGAGTCTGCCTAAGTTGGTCGAGGAACTCAGCAGCGTACTGCCGACTCTGGCCAATGCCTATGAAGTGATCTTCGTCGAAGATGATGGAAAAGATAACAGTTGGGAGGTCATCCAAGAACTGGCCGCGGAATACTCCTGGATTCGCGGGATCAAACACATGCGGAATTTCGGGCAGCATAACGCGTTGCTGCAGGGCATCCGCAATGCTCGATACGAACGGATTGTGACGATGGATGACGATCTTCAACATCCGCCGAGCGAGATTCACAAACTCCTGGACAAGATGGATGAGGGGTTCGACGTGGTGTATGGCAGGCCACAGCAGGAGCAGCACGGCTTGTTCCGGGATATGGCGTCTCAAATCACGAAGCTGGCTTTGCAGGGAGCCATGGGGGTCGATATTGCCCGGAATGTGAGCGCGTTCCGGGCGTTCCGCACCGACCTGCGGCAGGCCTTCGCAAGCTACGAGAGTCCGTTCGTGTCCATCGATGTGCTGCTGACCTGGGCCACCACGCGCTTTGCGGCTGTCAGCGTGCGGCATGAGTCACGCGCATATGGCGTCTCGAATTACACGCTGCGTAAGCTCATCATCCATGCGTTGAATATGATGACCGGGTTCAGCATCATCCCCCTCCAGATTGCGAGTCTGGTCGGTTTCTCGATGCTGATTTTCGGCGTGTTGGTGATGATTTACGTGGTAGGACGACTTCTGTTTGAAGCGAGTGTACCCGGCTTCCCGTTTCTGGCATCGATCATCACCATCTTCGCGGGAGCGCAACTGTTTGCGCTGGGGATCATTGGCGAGTATCTGGCGCGGATGCATATCCGCATCATGGGCAAGCCGACCAGCATCGTGCGCGAAACGGTGGGAACAATTGGGGAAGGGGAACAATCCCAATGAGTGTCGCGCGTTCACCGCTTGACGAAGCCCGATTCGGGATCGCATCTGCCCGCTCAAGCGTGAGCAATCTGGCAGAGATGGATGAGGTCATGACGTTCTGCGAAGCAGAAGCGATTCGGTTTCTGATCGCACGCTGCCCAGCGCAGGAACTCCGATTGGTACAGCACATGGAGCAGCGGGGATTTCTGTTGATGGATACCCTGCTCTACTATGCCCGGCGGGTCGATCAGACGTGGCCGACCGTACCCCATAGGTTACGCCTGGCGACGGAGGCGGATGCAGAACAGATCAAGGAGATCGCGGTAGAGGCATTCCGGGGCTACGGCGGGCATTATCACGCCGATGCACGGCTTGATCCGGCGCTGTGCGATGACCTGTATGTGGATTGGGCATACCGATCATGTACTGTCCGGGGTGTGGCCGACGCGGTGCTGGTCAGCGAAGATGACACGAGAACTACAGGATTTGTCACCCTGCGAAGGAACAACCCAATGGAGGGGGAAATCATGCTGTCGGGTGTCTCGCCAGCAGCTCAAGGGCAGGGACTGGGGCGCAGCCTCATCATCGGCGCGCTCGACCAGGGGGCGATCATGGGCATGGAACGGATGATTGTTTCCACGCAGATTACCAATCTTGCCTCGCAAAAAATCTGGTCCAGACTCGGTTTCGATGTCGCCCATGCCTACTACACGTTTCATCGCTGGTTCGATTGATCTGGCAGTTGCGGCAGGACGATAGCTCGTTTGGCGGCGTCGCTCATGAGGGGATCACGCAGAATTTCGTCTTTGTAAGCGACGCTGATCCAGGCGACGTAGAGCGCCAGCACGACTATCCCGGCCAGCGCGAGGGGACGGATTTTCTGGTGAATTCGAGGCGGTAGACTGTCTGCGATTCGCAAGGTCTGTTTCGCGCCGAGAACGATCAAGATGGGTAGGAAAAGCAGGAGAAAGCGCGGGTCATAGCTGACGAAGGCCCACCAGACCACGAGATAGGGAACGGTCAGAATAAGCAGCACAGCGGATCGTCCCTCACGCCAACCGCCCCGAAGGAAATCAACAGCCTCTAAGAACAATCCCAGTGTGATGACAATCCCCGTCAAGGCGAAGTTATCCAGGCGAGTGAGGAAGGGTACGAGGTTCGCCAGGGTGCGCTGGGCCTGATCGACCCAGACGGTGTTAGGTACAAGCATCTGGACTTCAATCCAGTTGCGAATGTACCAGGGAGCCGCGACCAGCAGGCAGGCGATGAGTGCCAGCAGACCATCACGCCAGCCGACATGCTTCATCAGTACAGCGTAGAACAACCACAAGCCAATCAAACCGATCCCTGGAAGGGCTGCGTTTTTCGTCCAGGCGGCGAAACCGATGGACAAGCCGAGGAGGATGGCATCGGTGGGGTTGGAGCGCTGCCATAAGCGCCAACAAAATAAAGCTGCCAGGATGTAGAAACAGGCCATCGGCAGGTCTACGTAACCCGATGATGCCCAACGGCCAAAAGCGGGGGTGATGGCGAGCAAGAGGAGCGCCAGCCAGCCCAGTCTTCTCCCGCCAATGGCGCTCCCCAGGCTCATTACTGCCGGAAGGCAGCTCAAGCTCAAGACGGCTGAGAGGGCCTTCGCCAGATATTCATTGTGCCAGCCTGAAGCGAAGTAGGCGTAGGTATAGCTCATTGGGATGAGCATGGGATAGGTCTGGTAGTAGCCGTAGTAGGGATAATCGCGGAGTGGGACAAGACCACCACTGCGGTACATGAAGTCGGCACGATCGGCATAAATGCCGACAGCATCTTCGAGGTAGAACGGCCAGTAGATGGCGTTGAAGAGAACGGCAGCGACGATCAGGAGGGGAATAAGCCAAAGGATAAGCTGGGCAAGAGAGGGACGGGCAAACGTGCTTTGGCGTGTCCGATCATCGAGTTCTGAGGCGATGGCGCGTGTTTTGGGGGCACGCCACCAGAACCAGCCCCCTACCCCCATAACGATCCCATAGGGGATGGTGATGTTCAAGAAGGTGAAGGGAATCTGGGGCAGTCCCAACCAGAACATCAGCAGGGTGAGGACTCCGAGGCTGAGGCCGGGCACGAGCGCCAAGCGCAGCCAGGGATCAACCGGATGCGGACTGCGGCGGAGCAGTCCATCGGTCAATGGATAGGCAGCCGCCAGAACAAGAACCATCCACACTGCGCTGAGCATTCACGTATATCCTCTGCCGCGCGAACAGCCCGCGCATTATACCGCAGATCAAATGGTCGTATTCGGGCTGATGGGAGTGTGCTACGATGAGGTTCTGTTCAGCCACATGAGCCATACAGCACCTATGTCATCTGAATTTGTCGTTCAGGCGGTCTTTACCAGCAACCATTCGAGTCCGCTGCGGTTCATCCTGTCCCACATTGGCCGCCAACCCCTGATTGGGCTGGGGGTCATCATCGGCGCGTTCAGTAACGCGGCGCTGGCGGCGGCTGTTCCCTTCTTTGTCGGGCGGGCCTTCACGGCGGTCTCCGAAAGTGGAGATATTTCGCGCATTGTACCGTATGTGCTGGCGATCATCGCTTCACAGTTCACACGGGCGGTACTGCAATTCATCCGCAACTTCTGCACTGAAATCTTCGCGCAGCGGATCGAACGGGATGTGCGGGATGAGCTATACGCAAGCCTGCTCGGAAAGAGCATGACTTTTCACGACATGCAGCCCGTAGGCGAGATCATGGCGCGGGTGACGAACGATGTGCGCGAAATGAATCTGATGATGAATCCGGGCATGAATGTCCTGATCGGATCGAGTTTCTTCCTGGTGATGCCGCTGGTGGTCGCGCCGACGCTGTATCCGTCGCTGATCCTCGTGCCGGCGGTATTTCTCGTCCTCTATTTCATCAGCCAGTATTACTTCATCACGGCACTGAATCCGGTGGCGGAACGGGTGCGAGACAGCTTCGGTCACATGAACGCGCACCTGGCGGAAACTATCGATGGCCTCCAGGTGGTCAAGGGCGCGGCACGTGAGAACGAGGAAATCAGCGAGTTCGACCGCTTTGTCGATGAAGTCCGGGCGTATTTTCTCCAGCAAGGGCGCATCGAGGCGCGGTATATCCCATTTCTGCTGCTGGGCGTAGCAACGGTCGTCGGGCTGGCGCAGTGCGTCATGCTGTACGAGCAGGGTCTCATCGACGGAGGGAAGATCGTCTCTTTCATGGGACTGATGTTCCTGTTCGATTTTCCGGTGTTCAGTTCGCTGCGGTCACTTTCACAAGTCAGCTTGGGCTATGCCAGCGCCCGGCGCATTCTGAACATCATCACGACGGAGACTGACCTGGATCGGAATGAGGCGGGATATGCCGACCCGATTCGGGGTTCGATCCAATTCCGGGGCGTGACGTTCGGATATGGGACAGGGCGACCGGTCGTGCAGGATGTCACGTTCGAGGTGCAACCGGGGCAGACGGTGGCGATTGTCGGGCAGACGGGTTCGGGAAAAAGCACGCTGACCAAACTCATCAACCGCACGTATGATGTGGATGCGGGACAGATTCTCATCGATGGGGTCGATGTGCGGGACTGGAATCTGGAGGCGCTGCGTTCGCAGATCAGCATCATCGAGCAGGACATCTTCCTGTTCAGCCGGAGCGTGGCGGAAAACATCCGCTTCGGACATCAGGAGGCCAACGACGAGGCGGTCGAAGCGGTCGCTCGGCGGGCGCAGGCACACGAGTTCATCAGCGGGTTCCCAGAAGGTTATGCTACGAAGGTCGGGCAGCGCGGCGTCACACTCAGCGGGGGGCAACGCCAACGGGTGGCGATTGCTCGCGCGTTCCTGAGCGATCCGCCGATCCTGATCCTGGATGACAGCACCAGCGCCATCGACAGCGCGACGGAAGACCGCATCCAGCAGGCCATCTGGTCGGCGTCGAAGGGGCGAACGACGATTCTGATCACGCACCGACTGTCGCAGATTCGTTGGGCGGATCACATCGTGGTGCTACGGCAGGGACAGGTGATGGCGCAAGGCAAGCACGAAGACCTGCTGGTCAGTTCAGAAGCGTACCGGAGAATCTTCGCGCGATACGAATCGGCGGACAGCACAACATCCGCGGTACAGCCGACGGCACGGGCGTAAGTCATCATGGGATTTTTCAATACACTTCAACAGGACACCTACGACCGGCAGTATAGCGACAGCTATCTGTTCCGGCGGATATTCCGGTATTTTAGGCGCGAGCGGCGGAGTCTGCTGATTACGGCGGGCATCCTGGTGCTGCTGTCGATCCTGGGGGCCGTTCGACCGATTCTATTCGCGGCGACGATCCAGACGATCCAGACACCGGACACCCAATCGGTGGTGATTGTGCTGCTGGTGGCGCTGTTCTTCTCGGCTATTGCTGATTATCTGCTGAACTGGGCGCGGAGCCGGATCACGAACTGGCTGGTGGGGAGCAGCATCGCGCAGATGCGGAAGGATGCGTTCAGCGCGGCAGTACGGCGCGATCTGGCGTTCTATGACGAGAACAAGTCGGGCAAGGTGGTGAGCAGGATCACGAGCGATACCCAGGAATTCGGTACCGTCATCCTGATCTTCGGGGACATCTTCGTGCAGTTCGTCCAACTGGCGATCCTGCTGGTGGTGCTGATCCGGCAGTCGTGGCAACTCACAGGGCTGCTGCTGCTATGGATGCCCGTATTTATGGGGGCGGCGCTGGTGTTCCGGTATCTGGCGCGGATCGTGGGGCGGCAAGGGGCGCGGGCCATGGCCGCAGTCAACGACAACATCCAAGAGAGCGTTTCGGGCATCAGCGTGGCGAAGAACTTCCGACGAGAGGCCCTGATCTACGACGAGTTCACGCAGATCAACAAACAGTCGTACCAGATCAATCTACGGCGCGGGATGGTGATCGCGCTGATCTTCCCGGTGCTGAATGCGCTGGCGGGGATGGGCGTGAGTTCGGTGGTGTACTTCGGTGGGATGGCGGTGATCGGCGGGAGCATCGATGTGGGGTCATGGTATCTGTTCCTGCAAAGCGTGGACCGGTTCTGGTTCCCGATCATCAATCTGACGGCGTTCTGGAGCCAGCTTCAGCAAGGTCTGGCGGCGGCCGAGCGCATCTTCGCGCTGATCGACGCCGAGAACAAGGTACAGCAAACGGATCAGCAGACGGTGGAGTCCGTGCGGGGTGAAATCCGGTTCGAGGATGTGGTGTTCGAGTACAAGGCGGGCGCACGGGTATTGGATCACTTCGATCTGACGATCCGGGCGGGCGAGAGCGTAGCGTTCGTCGGGCATACGGGGGCGGGAAAAAGCACGCTCGCTAAACTGATCGCGCGGTTCTACGAGTTCCAGGGCGGGCAGATTCGCATCGACGGACGGGACATCCGCAGCTTAGACCTGCAATCGTACCGGCGCAAGTTGGGGATCGTTCCGCAGCAGCCGTTTCTCTTCAGCGGGACGATTGCCGAGAACATCCGCTATGCCAAGCCAGAGGCGAGCGATGCCGAGATCGAGGCGCTGGCGCAGAGCATTGGCGGAGGGGAATGGCTGGAAACGCTGCCGGACGGGTTGCAGACGGATGTGGGGGAGCGCGGGGCGCGGTTGAGCATGGGGCAGCGGCAGTTGGTCAGCCTGCTACGGGTACTGCTCCAGAAGCCGGCCATCTTCATCCTGGATGAAGCGACGGCCAGCATCGATCCGTTCACAGAGACGCAGATTCAGGAGGCATTGGAGCGCATCCTGGCACAGTCTACATCGATTCTGATCGCGCACCGGTTGAGTACGGTGCGGAGCGCCGACCGCATCATCGTGCTGCGCGAGGGGCAGATCATCGAGGAAGGGAGTCACCGTTCGCTGCTGGATCAGGGTGGGCACTACGCGGAACTCTACAACACGTACTTCCGTCACCAATCGCTGAGCTACATCGAGAATGCGCGGACGATGTTCACGGTTCAGGCCGAGGGCGCACCGGGGGAATAGGCGACTCGTAAATCC
>JAEUQZ010000226.1 GCA_016788965.1 Anaerolineae bacterium
GATGAACGCTTCTCGCGCAATCCGGCCATCGTCCAGGTATTGGCCGACATGGGTTTCATCGAGCGGTTGGGGTACGGGGTAGATCGGGTGATCGACCTGATGCAGCAGCAAAAACTGCGCGCGCCGCAGTTCCAGGAAACCGACGGCGGCTTCCAGGTCGTCCTCCGCAATGAACTGGTCAGCGCGACAGCAGCCGAAGCGGTCGCCCCACCGCGAGAAATCCGCTTCAACGGGCAGTATCAGGGTCACGAGATCAACCCACGGCAGGAAGCGGCGCTCATTTTCCTGCACAAAGATGGGGGACAGATTCGCATCACCAACAGCGACCTCCAGGCGCTCTGCCCGGATGTCCACCCGGAGACGATCCGGCGCGATCTGGCCGATCTTGTCACCAAGAACATCCTGCGGAAGATGGGGCAGAAGCGCGGGAGCTATTACATCCTCCATCAAGAGACGGCGCAGCCCGTCCCAGAAGCGTTGTAAAGACTGTGCAATACCGTTCAGCGAAGCTGCTGTTTGTCGTGACTTGCGCCCTCATCGCGGGGCTGCTGGCTGCATGTGGGCCGGCGGCTTCCACGCCGACGCCCTCGGTAGAGCCGACGGCTATCGTGGAAATCCAGCCCAGCCCGATGAGCTGTGATGGGCTGGTGGCCGCGGCGCTGGAGCGGGCGGATTCGTTCTGCACGAGTCTGGGACGTAACCAGGCGTGCTACGGGAGTTCGCTGGTCAATGCCCAGCTTGCCGAGGGGTCTAACGAGGAGTTCGGCAGCGTCGGTGACGTAGCCGATCTGAGCGCGATTCGGAGCCTGACTACCGCCGCGCTTGACGTGGAACAGCAGGTCTGGGGCATCGCCTTCCTGAAGGTGCAGGCCAATCTGCCGGACACTCTGCCGGGACAGAATGTCACTTTCCTGCTGTATGGCGGGGCGACGCTCGAAAACGTCACCCCGCAGATGAATGCGGTGGTGCTGAAGACGGATGTGGCCTCGACAAGCTGCGCCAGCGCCCCCGCCGCGGCCCTGCTCATCCAGTCGCCGGATGGGACGCGGGCTACATTGAGTATCAACGGGGCGGATATCGCACTCGGCTCGACGGCGTATGTGACTGCGGCGCAAAATCAGGAGATGCGGATCGCCACGATTGAAGGCGCGGCAGATGTCACCGCCAACAATGTGACGCGGCGGGTCGAACCGGGCGCGCAGATACGGGTCACATTGGGCGGGGCGAATGGTCTGGAAGCCGTGAGCGCACCTTCCGAACCGGAACCTTACGATTTGCAGGCGGCGCAACAGGCCCCGCTGCCGCTGCTGGATCGTCCGGTGACGGCTCCGCTGCCCATTCCAACGCTGGTTCCGGCAACGCCGACGTTTACGCTCCAGCCCACGAGCGCCAGCGCTGATCCGAACCTCCGCGCCGACCAGAGCAGCGTCCGCGGTGGGGAATGCACGACCATTCGCTGGGACGCGAGCAATACACAGCGCATCTTCTTCGAGGGTCAGCCCGTCGCCAACAGCGGCAGCCAGCAGGTCTGCCCGACGGCCAGCAAGACCTACACCTTGCTCATCACCTACAGCGACGGGCGGCAGGTTTCGTATGCGGTACGCATCGAGGTGGCGGGGTGAAGCGCGGCGTATGGTAATCATCGGTCTGGCACTATCGTTTGTGATGGGCGACCGTGGTATCCTTGCCCGCCGAATGGATGCTGAGTGAGTGCTACGGTAGACCGATGAAACGCATTTCGATTCTGATTGCGCTGCTGATCTGCACGGCGGGGTGTCAGGCATTGGCGGCTCCAACCCCGACGCCGACCGCTACGCCGACGATCACGGCTTCGCCCACCTCGACCGCTACAGCGACCGCTGTGCCGCCAACAGCCACACCGACGATCACCCCATCGCCGACACTGACGCCGACGGCGACCAGCACGCCCACGATTACCCCTACCCCATCAATTACACCGCAGCCGACCGTGGGATTCGTGTTCGATAACTGGCAGCGGATCACCGTCGAAGGCAATATCCTGCAATCGCTTCAGACGCCGTTGATCGCGTTCGTCAACCAGAATGACCGCGATGGGATTGGCGACCGGCGCACGCCGCAGCCCGCGACTGGTCTGCAAACGCTGTACTTCGTCCCGCCGACCAGTTCAGCCGGACGGGTCGCGGTTTTGCAGCTTCCGTCGACCACGGGCAACCAGATTTTCATCTCGCGCAATGGGCGGGCGCTGGCCTACTTCCTGCAAGACCCAGAGAACCAGCGCACCGGGTTGTATGTCCTCGATCTCGACAACCGGATCAGCGGACGCATCCTGCCACTGACCTCGCTGGTGCAGCGCGGATTCGTGAACGAACCGGCCTGGTCGCCGGATGGGCAGCGATTGGCGATTGCGCTGGCGACGGGCTACGACATCGACATTTTCACCATCGGCACGGACGGCTCGAACCTCCAGAACCTCACCCGCGCCGGGTCGTATGACTTCTGGCCGGCCTGGTCGCCGGACGGGCGCTATCTGTCGTTCGTGTCGGATCGGGCAGTATGCCCAAGCTGGATTCCGGGCGACGCGGGCGCGTGCGATGCACTCACAACCACGCCGCCTACAGGCGGCAACCTCTATCTGATGGACGTGACCAGCGGCGAGGTACGCCAGTTATCGGATGTATGGATCACGGAGCCGCCGCGCTGGTTGAACGGATCGCAGATTGTCTTCAGCAGCGGCGATCCGGCGCTGGGCGATCCTGAACGGCGGCTGTTCATCGCCAGCACGACGACGATGCAGAGCCGCGAGGTCAGGCTGGCGGATGGCAGCGACAGCCCGATCCGGCTGTCGGACTCGTGGTCGCCGGACGGCACGGCGGTGGTGTATCAAAGCGCCGGAACCAGCACGACGGAAATCATCGCGGCGCGGACGGATGGCACGCTGATCGGGCGCACGTCGGAACTGACGTTTGCGCGGTTTGGGATGCAGGCTGTTTGGGCAGCGGATGGCTCGCGGATCGCCATTGGCGGGGTGAACGGACAGTGCCCATATGGGGCGCGAGTCCTCGACCGGGAGATGAACTTCATCACGCGCAGTTCTCCGCCGCCGAGCATGTGCGACCCGACCTACTCTCCCGATGGGCAGTGGTTGGCTTTCACCGGGGTGAATCCGCAGATCGACGGGCGAGTCGATGTGTATGTGGCGAACCCGAACGGAACCGGGGCGGTCAATCTGACCGGGTCATTGCGCGGCAGCATCGTGCTGCTGGGGTGGTTCGGCGGCTCGTAGCGTGGTCGAGTCGTCGTGAAGGCGCTATAGTTATTCGTCTTCAAGCCTCAACCAAAGGGAAGCAGCATGGGTGCATTCAGCGAGCGAATCGCCATTGTGACAGGAGCCAGCCGAGGAATCGGGCGGGCGATTGCCCTCGAATTGGGCAAGCGCGGCGCGACGGTCATCGTCAATTACAACGCCAGCCCGGATGCGGCCAATGAAGTCGTACAGATGATCCAGGCGGGTGGGACGCAGGCGATGGCTTTCAAAGCCGATGTCAGCACGGAAGAGGGAGCCAACGAACTCATCAAGGCGGCGGTGGATACCTACGGCAAGCTGGACATTCTGGTCAACAACGCCGGGACGACGCGCGACAATGTCATCATGATGATGAAGGCCGAGGACTTCGACACGGTCATTCAGACCAACCTCCGCAGCACCTGGCTGTGTTCCAAAGCGGCCGTCCGCACGATGATGCGGAAACGCTACGGGCGCATCGTGAATGTGTCGAGCATCAGCGGGGTGATGGGCAACGCCGGGCAAACCAACTACAGCGCCAGCAAAGCCGGCATGATCGGCTTCACGAAGGCGCTGGCCCGCGAGGTCGCCTCACGAGGGATCACGGTGAATGCAGTCGCGCCCGGTTTCGTGCTGACCGACCTGACCAAAGACCTGCCCGCCGAGATCACCGAGCAGCTCAACAAGAACATCCCGCTGGGACGGTGGGGCACGGTGGATGATGTCGCTCAGGCGACGGCATTCCTGGCCTCGGATGACGCCGCGTATATCACCGGGCATGTGCTGGTGGTGGACGGCGGGCTGGCGATGTAGGGCGAGACCGAAACGCTTATGGCAACGATTTTCACCAAGATTATCCGTGGCGAACTGCCAGCCACCATCGTCTATCAGGACGAGCAGGTCACTGCCTTCAAGGACATCCATCCGGTGGCTCCGGTGCATATCCTGATCGTGCCCAACATCGAAATTCCGAATGTCAACAGCGTCGAGCCGGAGCAGGAAGCCATCCTGGGACACATGTTCACGGTGGCGCGGAAGGTGGCCGAACAGCAGGGAATCGCGCAGAGCGGCTACCGTCTGCTCATCAACAACGGCTCCGATGCTGGTCAGGAGGTGTATCACCTGCATATGCACCTGATCGGCGGGCGGCGGTTGGGGCCGATGGTCATGCGGCGCGAAGAGTAGGACGCCGGGCGGTTGCAGACAACGGGACCAGAAACGAGCGAAAAGAAACCGGGACACAACTGTGTGTCCCGGTCGTTTTTTGGGGAAGTGCTGGCGCTTTAGCCTGGGGTGGCTTCGGGCGTCGCTTCAGCAGGAGCGGCGGCTTCGGTCGTGGCCTCGGCAGCAGGAGCGGCGGTCGCCTCTGGCGTGGCTTCGGTAGTGGGAGCCGCGACTCCGCCGGACTGGGCGAAGGCCTGATCGATGGCCGCGAGGACGGCTTCGGCTGTGGCCTGCTGCACCAGCGAACCGTTGACGAAGATCGAGGGCGTGCCAGTGACGTTCTGAAGCTGGAAGGATTGGCGAGCCGCATCGATGACGGTGTTGGGGAGGGCGCTCGCCATGCACTGATCCCAGGCTCCACGATCAATGCCGAGGTTGCTCGCGCCGGATGCCAGACGGTTCTGGGCGAAAGCCTGATTGCCATAGGCGCTCTGCCAGTCGAACAGCGCATCGTGCATCTGCCAGAACTTGCCCTGCTCGCCCGCGCAAACAGCCGCGCGGGCCGCGCCCTGGCCGTTGGTGATGCTGCCAGTTCCGTAGACCGAAATAAAGGTGAACTGCACCTGTCCCTGGCGAACCCGTTCGAGGATGGCAGGGAAAGTGGATGAGTGGAAGAGAGCGCAGGCAGTACAGTCAAAGCTGGAATATTCCTCGACCTTGACCGGGGCAGCATCACTGCCGAGGACGGGGAAACCCTGCGCGTTCTTGCTTTGAGCGATGCCCTCATAGCGCGCCGTCGTGTAATCCGGAATTGGCGCTTCGGCAGGCTGATTGATCACCAGGATCAGCCCGACCAATACCACCGCGACCACGACAATGCCGACGAGGACGGCCGTCTGGCGCTGGCGTTTGCGCTGCTGTTCACGCTCCTTGCGGCGTTCCAGCGTGCGAGTACGACCCATGTTGATGAACCCTTTCCTAAGAACACTGCTTTCACATGCACATCGGCAAAGTTTACAGCGCGCGGCGTAAAGCGCAACCGTCTGCTCACGATTGCCTCACTTCAGCCCCTCCGTATCGGCAAACCTCGTCCCTGACAAGGCCAGTGATTTTCGAGTAGAATGGGCGACTATTCTTTCGCCAATTGTTCGATACGCATCCGATCATCATATCAGATGTGAGAAGGCCAGGAATTCCTGGCTCGCATCTGGATTCGGGAATCAGGGAGAGGATGGGATTATGGGCACGATACACGATCTGTTCGGGGCGCGGGGCACGCTCAAAACCCGCGCGGGGGAAACCGGCATTTACCGGCTGAGCAAGCTGGCGCAGCAGGGCATCGGTCACATCGACCGGCTCCCGTTCAGCATCAAGATTCTGCTGGAGAACGCGCTCCGCAACCTGGACAACTTCCAGGTGACGGAGGAAGCCGTCCACAACATCGCCAACTGGAACGCCAAAGCGCCGCAGGCCGTGGAGATTCCCTTCAAGCCGGCGCGGGTGATTTTGCAGGATTTCACGGGCGTGGCCTGCGTGGTCGATCTGGCGGCGCTGCGGAGCGCGATGGTGCGGATGGGCGGAACGCCAGGCAAGATCAACCCGACTATTCCGGTCGATCTGGTGATCGACCACTCGGTGCAGGTAGACCGCTTCGGCTCGACGAACGCGATCCTGCTGAACGCCAACCTGGAATTCGAGCGGAACCGCGAACGGTACGAGTTCCTGCACTGGGGGCAGAAGGCCTTCGACAACTTCAAGGTCGTCCCTCCGGCGACCGGCATCGTGCATCAGGTGAACCTGGAGTATCTGGCCCAGGGCCTGCTCAGCCGCACCGAAGACGGCGGCCGCGTGCTGTTCCCGGACACCCTGGTGGGCACGGACTCGCACACCACCATGATCACTGGTCTGGGCGTGCTGGGCTGGGGCGTGGGTGGGATCGAGGCCGAGGCCGCGATGCTCAGCCAGCCGATCTATATGCTGATGCCGGAAGTGATCGGCTTCAAGCTGACCGGGCAGCTACGCGAGGGCGCGACCGCGACCGACCTGGTGCTGGTTGTGACCCAGATGCTCCGCAAGAAGGGCGTGGTCGATAAGTTCGTCGAGTTCTACGGGACGGGATTGAACCGCCTATCGCTGGCCGACCGGGCGACCATCGCCAACATGGCTCCTGAATATGGCGCGACGATGGGCTTCTTCCCGGTGGACGACGAGACGCTGAACTTCCTGCGGCGCACCGGGCGCGAGGAATCGCTGATCGATCTGGTGGAAGCTTACTCGAAGGAACAGGGTCTGTTCCGCACCGACCAGACGCCCGATCCCGAATTCACCGATGCACTGGAACTCGACCTCAGCACGGTCGAGCCGAGCATGGCCGGGCCGAAGCGCCCGCAGGATCGCGTCCTGCTGCGCGAGATGAAGGCCAACTTCCAGGCCAGCCTGACGGCTCCGGTGGACAAGCGCGGCTTCGCGCTGGCAGAGAATACGCTCGACAGCACTGCGGTGATCGGCTCGAACGGGAGCAGCACCGAGATCGGGCACGGCGTGGTAGTGATCGCGGCCATTACAAGCTGTACCAATACCAGCAACCCGTCGGTGATGATCGGGGCGGGTTTGCTCGCCAAGAAAGCGGTCGAGCGCGGCCTGGATGTCAAGCCTTACGTGAAGACCAGTCTGGCTCCGGGTTCGCGGGTGGTGACGGAGTACCTGGATAGGGCCGGGCTGACCCCGTACTTGCAGGCGCTGGGCTTCTACACGGTGGGCTACGGCTGCACGACCTGCATCGGGAACAGCGGGCCGCTGCCGGAGAAGATCGCCAACGCGATCAAGGAGTCGAATCTGGTGGCCTCGGCGGTGCTGAGCGGCAACCGCAACTTCGAGGGGCGCATCAACCCGTTCGTGAAGGCGAACTATCTGGCTTCGCCGCCGCTGGTGGTGGCTTACGCGCTGGCGGGAACGGTCGATATCGACCTGATGAACGACCCGATTGGGCACGACCGGGACGGCGATCCGGTGTACCTGAAGGACATCTGGCCGAGCCAGGACGAGATCAAGGCGATCATCCAGGAGACGGTCACAGCCGAACTCTTCAAGACGCAGTACGGGAACGTCTACACGGGCAACCCGACCTGGAACGCGATCCCGGCCAGCGGCGGGGATGTCTATGGGTGGGACGCGAGCAGCACCTACATCCAGGAGCCGCCGTTCTTCGTGGAGCTTTCACCGGAGTCTCAGCCGATCCAGCCGATGAAGGGCGCGCGGGCGCTGGGGATGTTCGGGGACTCGATCACGAACGACCACATTTCTCCAGACGGGGACATCGCGGCCAACAGCCCAGCGGGGCGCTACCTGATGGATCACGGGGTGCAGAAGGCGGACTTCAACACCTACGGGACGCGGCGGGGCAACCACGAGGTCATGATGCGGGGAACCTTCGCCAACATCCGGCTGCGGAACAATTTGCTGAACGGGGTCGAGGGCGGATACACGACTTACTTCCCCACCGGGGAGCAGATGAGCATCTATGATGCCTCGATGAAGTACATCGAGGACGGGACGCCGCTGGTGATCCTGGCGGGGGTCGATTACGGGATGGGTTCCAGCCGCGACTGGGCCGCTAAGGGAACATATCTGCTGGGGGTGAAGGTGGTGATCGCCAAGAGCTTCGAGCGGATCCATCGGAGCAATCTGGTGATGATGGGGGTGCTGCCGCTCCAGTTCAAGGCC
>JAEUQZ010000227.1 GCA_016788965.1 Anaerolineae bacterium
GGCTTCTGGAACGGCAGCATCGCCCTCGGCCCCGATGAGCGGCTGGTTGTCTCCACCGGAGCGGCCTGCGATCACTGCATGGGTGACGATCCCGAACGCGGCGCGGTGTTGAGTTTCGCCGCCGACGGTTCGGATCGCCGCCTGGAAGCCACCGGGCTGCGTGCCCCCAACGATCTGGCCTTCCGGGGGGATGCCCTCTGGGTGCTGGACAGCGCCCGCGACCAGATCGACTCGCCCGGCAGTCGTTACGATGAACTGAACCGCTTCGTGCCGGGGAGCAGTCCGGTGAACTTCGGTTGGCCGTTCTGCCTCGGCGCGGAGAATCTGCCGGATTTCCCGCCAGGCAGTAACCTTTCCCAAACAGAATCGAATATCGCGCTGTCTCCTGTCCCTTTAGTGGACGTGGCTTTTCGGCAGCCGGACACTTTATTGTCTGGCGGCGCAAACCGGACATCCGCCCTGATTTCTGAAACACCAGCCTTCGACTGCGAGGAGTCCATTCCACCCGCCTACACCTTCGAGACTCACAGCCGACCCCTGGGCATCGCCGCCTACATGGGCGCAGCCTTCCCCCATCTGGCGGGATCGCTGCTGGTCGTGCTGGGCGGCTCCAGCAATCAGGCGCATCTGCTGGGCTATACCCTGACCACCGTGCAGTTCGATGCTGCTGGCGAGCCTGTTGGCGATCACGTCATCCTGCCGGAGATTCCTACTGATAATCCTGCCTGGCGCGGCCTGGACATCCAGAAGATTCACTACCAGGCCAGCGGCTTCTGGCCGAACCGTCCGCTGGACGTGGCCGTCAGTCCCGAAGGCTGGATTTATGTCAGCCTCAGCGCCGGACGCATCTGGGCGCTGCGCCCGCGTTGATGAGCCGCCGCTAAATGCGTGTATATTTTGAATTCCAGCTATGCTATCATCGCATCAGGTAACAACGAATCCCATCACGGCGCATGACACAAATCCTGCTCATTCGACACGCGGTCAACGACTATGTGAAAACTGGACGGCTGGCTGGCTGGACACCGGGTGTTCATCTCAACGACGAAGGCAAGGCCCAGGCCGAGGCGCTCGTTGCGGCGGCGCACGAGGTGTGCCCATCGACCGCCTCTATTCCAGCCCGCTCGAACGCACCATGGAAACCGCCCAGGCCATCCAGCAGCATCACCCCGGCCTGGAAATCGTGACCCGTACCGACATCGGCGAGGTGCGTTATGGCGATTGGGAGGGCGAGGAGATCAGCAAGCTGACCGGGCGCAAGATGTGGCAGATTGTCCAGCAGTATCCGTCACGCGCCAGCTTTCCCAACGGGGAAACCATGCGCGAGGTGCAGGCGCGCGCTGTCAACGGCGTCGAGGCGCTGGTCGCCGACCATCCCAACGAGGTTGTGGCGGTGGTCTCCCACGCCGACATCATCAAGATGGTGCTGGCGCATTATCTGGGGATGCACCTGGACGAATTCCAGCGGCTCCTCGTCTCGCCCGCCTCGATCAGCACGCTCTCGCTCGGTTTCGGGCGTCCCTACGTCGGCCCCATGAACGATATCGCCCATGTCACCCAAATGGAACGCGAACGCAAAGCGGCGCAGCAAGTCGTTTGAAGCACTCAGCGATTGGGCATCAGTGAAAGATTCGGATATGTCCAGCACACAAATTGAACTCAACCCGGTTGACTTCATCACCGTCGGGACGATTGGCCCCAAAGGGCAGCGCATCTTCCACCTGCAAGGTGGCAAGAGCAACCAGCTTGTCTCGATGATTATCGAAAAAGAGCAGGCGCTCGCCCTCAGCCAGGCCGTCAAAGAAATGCTGGAAGACCTGGAATCGCGCCGTCCCACTGCCGAAGCCAGCGCCCCCCTCAGCTTCGGCGGCGTCGATATGGATCTGCGCGAGCCGATTGAGCCAGTCTTCCGCGTCTCCCAGATGGGTCTGGGTTACGACGAAGACACCGATATGGTCGTCCTGGTTGCCCAGGAGATGGTCGTCCTCAACGAGACCGACGACCCCAGCGAGATCGAGCCGGGCGTGGTGCGGCTGTGGTGCAGCCGCCAGCAGATGCGGATGCTCAGCGAACACACGCTGGAAATCGTCAAGGCTGGCCGCCCGGATTACAAGCAGAACGGCCGCATTGCCTACTACTGGACATAGATGAGCGAGAACCCCACTCCACCCATCCCGCACGGCATCGACCGCACGCTGGAGATTCTGGCGAAAGGCGCAGTCGATACCGAACACGGCCTGATGCGCTGGAGTTCCAATTACACCTTCCTCGTCTCGGTCAGCTATGAAGACCAGTCCCTCCCAGCCATCTACAAACCCCAGCGCGGCGAGCGCCCGCTCTGGGATTTCCCCGACGGGATGCTCTGCAACCGCGAACTGGCCGCCTACCTGACCTCCGAGCGGTTGGGCTGGCGCATCGTCCCGCCGACCGTCGTCCGCGATGGTCCGCGCGGCCTGGGGTCGCTCCAGTGCTTCATCGACCACGACCCCGAACTCAACTACTTCACGTTCGACGAGTCCACCTTCCCCCAGACCAAACGCATCTGCGCCTTCGACTACATGGTCAACAACGCCGACCGCAAAGGCGGCCACTGCCTATTGGACAGCGAAGGCCACGTCTGGGGCATCGACCACGGCATCACCTTCCACAGTTCGCCCAAACTCCGCACCGTCATCTGGGAATTCGCCGACCAACCCATCCCCGCCGCCATGATTGACGATATGCGCCACCTCTGCGCTCTGCTGGAAGACCCCCGTTCGGACTATCATCAGGCGCTCAATGGCCTGCTGACCGGCCGGGAGATCGCCGCCTTCCACAACCGCATTCGCCATCTCCTCAAGGCCGGAACCTTCCCCTCCCCTGGCCCCGGCGGCCCCAATTACCCCTGGCCGCCTGTTTAAGTCCAATCCGCCTGTTAGAAAACGTTGCCAATCTCTTAACCTTCTCTTAAACTAGAGAAGGGTACTCGCTAAAAGAATACCCGTCATGATAAACCCTGTTGGAAACTTGAATTCAGGAGGCTCTTATGCATTACAAAGGACGCTTTCTTGCGCTCCTGCTGTTGATTCTCGTCGTTTCGACCTCGCTCGCCCTGGCTCAGGATGACACCTTCAGCCTGAGCATCCTGCACACCAATGATGTCCACGGAGCCTATGGCCCGACCGACGCCAAGCGCGATGCCACCACCGATGGCGGCGCGGCCCGCCAGATGACCATCGTCAACCAGATTCGCGCCGAAGGCGGCAACTCGATCCTCGTCGATGCCGGCGACCGCTTCACCGGCACGCTCTTCCACCAGCAGTGGCGCGGTGAAGACAGTGCCAAAATCATGAACGCCCTGGGCTATGATGCTATGGCCGTCGGCAACCACGAATTCGACGATGGCAACGACACCCTCGTCAAGTTCGTCGATATGCTCACCTTCCCGCTCGTCACCGCCAATGTCACCTTTGGCGCTGACCTGGCCGAGAAGATTCAGCCCTACACCATCGTCGAAGAAGGCGGCCAGCAGATCGGACTCATCGGCCTGACCCCGCCCGACACGGGCATTCTCTCCTCGCCCGGCGCGGACGTGACCTTCAGCAGTGATGTCGTCGCTGCCGTCCAGGGCGCGGTCGAAGCCTTGACCGCCACTGGCGTCAACAAGATCGTTCTGCTCTCGCACCTCGGCTTCCCCGCTGACCAGGAACTCGCCCCGCAGCTGAGCGGCGTCGATATCATCGTCGGCGGTCACAGCCACACGCTGCTGACCAACCTCTATAAGGGCGACAGCGCCTATGCCGCCGACACCGCCTATCCCGTCGCCGTCAACGACAAAGACGGGAGCCGTGTCTACATCGTCCAGGCCGGCAGCAGCCTGCGCTACCTGGGCCGCCTGAACGTCGTCTTCGATGCCGAAGGCGTCGTCACCAGCGCGTCCGGCGATGTCATCTTCCTCTCGCGCTATATCACCCCGGATGCCGGCATGATCGCCATCCTGGATGAACTCCGCGCCCCGATCAGCACGCTGCTCCAGCAGCCCGTCGGTGATACCTCGGTCTTCCTGGTCGGGGATCGCGCCGTCTGCCGCGTCATGGAATGCAACCTGGGCAACCTCATCACCGACGCCATGCGCGCCTACTCCGGCGCTCAGATCGCCATCACCAACGGCGGCGGCATCCGCTCCAACGTCCCTGTCGGCACGGATACCCCGGCGGATCTGGCTCTGCCCTCGCCCTACACCGTGACGATGGGCGATGTCCTGACCGTCCTGCCCTTCGGCAATCTGGTCAGCACCTTTGAACTGAGCGGCGCCGATGTCATCGCCGCGCTGGAAAACGGCGTCTCACAGGTCGAAAATGGCGCCGGCCGCGTCCCGCAGGTCTCCGGCATCCGCTACACCTGGGACGGCAGCAAGGATGCGGGCAGCCGCATCGTCAGCGTGGAAGTCCTCGGCGCGAACGGTGAATACACCGCCATCGACCCGGCGGCGACCTACACCCTGGTCAGCAACGACTTCATGCGCCGCGGCGGTGATGGTTACAGCGTCTTCCGCGACAGCGCCATCGACCCCTATGACGGCGGCAGCCCGCTGGATGTCGTGGTCTCCGACTACATCAAGGCCAACGCGCCCATCGCCCCGGCCATCGAAGCCCGCATCACCCGCGTGGACGCCCCCGCCTAACCCCTGCTCTCCTGTAGGACACGGCCTCTCGCCGTGTCCTTCTCCTTTGCGTCTGCTCAAAAAGCTTTCCCACTCTCTCCGAATTTCTCTGCGTCCTCTGCGTCTCTGCGGTTAGAATCTGCATTGGATATTCATCTTTGGGTGTGATGCCATTTCATAGGGACTTTGCGGTTCGTTCTTTATCCACCCCCTCCGTATTTCTCCGTGTCCTCTGTGCCTCTGTGGTTCAATTTGCATTCGCATTTTCCGCCGCCGCCGCTTTGCGCTACAATGCGGGCATCACAACCTGTGCCGCACCGTGAGGGGATCACCCGTGGCGACCGACCGCGCGAAACAACTCCGCACCCAGGGCATTGCCGCTGCCAAGGCCGGCCAGAAAGACCAGGCCCGGCAGATGCTTCAGCAGTCCTTGCAGCTTGAGCCGCGCAACGAAGCCGCCTGGCTCTGGCTCATCAGCCTCGCCCGCGATTCGCGTGAGCGCCTCTTCTATCTCAACCGCCTGCTGGAGATCAACCCGGCCAACGAGATGGCCCTGCAATCCCTCCAGCAGTTAGGGCTGACCCGCCAGCAGTTGGTCGAGCAGGTCTCCTCCCTGCCGCAGAAAGCCTCCAACCAGGCTGCCCTGGCCGCCTCGCAGGAACCCGGCGTACCCGCCGCCAACCCCAACCGCCTGAACCAGATTCAACCCGAGCTCGATAACCTCGTGCGCGAATATCTGGCTCCGCCGACGGGCTATCCCAACATCGTCTGGGAGAAGAAAACCCGCGGCCGCGCCGGAGAACGCGATGTCATCCTGCTGCGGGCGATCATCGCCGGCATCGTCGCCTCGGCGCTGATTATCCTGTTCGCCGTCGGCTACACCGTCGTCTGGAACACCCCGGCCCTGCGCGGCATCGTCTTCGTGCCGACCCGCCGCCCGCCGACCCTCACCCCCACGCCGACCTTCACGCCCACGCCCACCCCCGGCAGCACGCCCACACCCTCGCTGACGCCGCCGGCCTCCGTCACGCCCAGCCCAACCGTGCCCGCCAATCTGCCCAGTGGACGGCAGTCCGCCCCGCAGCCAACTGAGATTTACCCACCCGTCTTCGAGAAGGGCGTCCGTGAATCCGTCCTGCTGCTCGACCAGGGCGACTCGGCGCGGGCGCTGCCCACCCTCCAACTGGAAATCACCGCCGTTCAGCGCAGCTTTGACCCTGCCCCCTACTACTACACAGCGCTGGCGCTGGCCGACCAGGGCGACCTCAGCGGGGCGCTCGATCTGCTCGAACAGGCCGAAGAGCGGCTGGAGGAAAAACCCAACGAAAACTTCGCCCCGCTCATCGACGCGGGCAAAGCCTATATCAACCTGCTCCTGGCCGAACAGAAATTGCAATCGGGCAGCCGCGTGGACGCCGAAGTCCAGCTTGTCACCGTCGAAGAACAGGCCAGAGCCGCCATCGCCGGTGATCCCCGCCTGGAGCAGCCCTACCTGACCCTCGCCCGCCGCTTCATGCTGATCGGCAGCGAAGATGACGCCCTCGAAGCCATCGATGACGGGCTGGCCGTGCCCGATCTGGTGGGCAGCACCCGCCTGCTGATCGCCAAAGGGGATGTCCTCTTCGCCCAGGGGGAATACGACCTGGCCGACTATCAGGCCTTCCTCGCCCTCTACGTCGATCCGACCGTCGAGGCTGCCCACCGCCTGCGCGTCCAGGCCGCCATGTCCCGTGGCGAACCCGGCTTAGCCGTCCTCTACGCCCAGACCTACCTGTTCTACTGGCCCGGCAGCGCCGATGCCTATACCCTGCTCGGAGAAGCCCGCGCCGCCGAAGGCAACATCGATCTGGCGCTGGCCGCCTACAGCCGGGCGCTGCTGGCCGGGCCGAACGCCAGGGTGCTGGTAGACCGCGCCGCCCTCTACAGCGGCCTGGGCCGGGATGATCTCGCCCTGGCGGATCTGACCGCCGCCCTCGAACTCGGTGACGATCCCGCCGTCCGCGCCCAGCGGATGCAGGCCGCCTATCACAGCGGCGAGTACGCCACCGCCTCCGCCGACATCGACGCCTTGCGCGGCTCCGGCGCGGTCAGCCCCGCTGAACTGGATTTCCTGGCCGCCCGCATCGCCATCGATACCGCCCGCGACGGCGATACCGAGGCCATCACCACCGCCCTCGACCAGATCGACGCCCTCACCGGACGGCTGCCCCAGGCGCTCGCCCCCACCGCTCAGGAATACCGCGCCCGCGCCCTCTTCCAGTTGGAACGGTACGCCGACGCCCTCGAAGCTGTCGATAGCCTGCTGACCACCCAGGACAGCGCCAGCGGCCATTACCTGCGCGGCCTGATCCTCCAAGCCCAGGGGGATCGCGCCGGGGCGCAGCGGGAGTATGAATGGGTGCTGACCTGGAGCCAGTTCTACACCTTCCCATTCATCGAGGACGTGCAAACCCGCCTCGATGCCCTGGGTTCGTGATTCACGACGCGGCTGTCCATACGGGTTCTATTGATCGGGCAGTAACAAACCAAATCTGATGCCCCCTGCAAAACACCGTGTCCTTGTAGGGGCGCGGCGTGCTGCGCCCAATTTGAAAGAACCACAAAGTTCAGAATGCTCCTGTCGGCTCAGTTTGTGATAACCTCGCTTCTGCTACCGGTTCTTGCTGCAAAGTAAACTTAGGGGAGAAACTCATGATTGCCAAGAAAGTCGTTGATGGCGTATATGCGATCCGTTTGGGTGGGGTAAATGCATTTCTACTGGAAGCGCAAGATGGCCTTGCCTTAATTGACACAGGTTCACCGGGTAGTGCCGATGAAATCCTTGTGGCTGTGGATGAACTGGGTAAACAACCCGATGATATTCATCATATCTTACTGACGCACTGGCATCCCGATCATATGGGGAGCGCGGCAGCACTCAAACGTGCTACAGGTGCACGGACCTACGCGCATCCGATTGATGCCCCGATTATCCGTGAAGGCGGGGATTTGGTAGTCTCCCTTGACACAGTTGGTAGAATGATGGACGAAAAAGGTTGAGGGAATGAGATGAGCGAATTGGGGGCGGTGGGGAGCTTTTGCCCAAACGAGGAGTGTCCCGATTACGGCAAAGTAGCTGTGGGCAATATCATTCGCTACGGGAAATCGAGGACGGGACAACAGCGGTTTCAGTGCAAAACCTGCCGACAGACGTTCAATGAACGCTGTGGGACCGTGTTCTACAATCGGAAAACGGCGGAGGCGGACATCCTGGAATGTCTGGCGTTGCTAGCGGAGGGAGTGCGGATCAGCAGCATCAGTCGAGCCAAGGGCATCAAGGAAGATACGATCCTGTCGTTTTTGCGCCAGGCAGCGGAACACGCTGAACGAATTGAAGCGATTCTGCTGAATGACTACCCCATCAGCCAGGTTCAGATTGACGGGCTGTGGACATATGTCGGGCGCAAGCAGGAAAAAAAGAACGGATAGCGGCCGA
>JAEUQZ010000228.1 GCA_016788965.1 Anaerolineae bacterium
AGCCCCACCAGCGCGTTCCTGAAGGGATTGGCGATCCTTTTCCACCGTCTCTTCATCGACAGGACGAATCATATCTTCGCCAAGTGGTCGAACAAATCCCCCCAATGGAATCGCGTTCAGTGTGAACTCGGTTTCGCGCCAGGTGAACAACTTTCGGATACGCGGCGGAAATCCAATCCCGAACTCCAGAATAGTGATGCCGACCATTTTTGCAGCCAGGAAGTGGCCTAGCTCATGCACCAGAATGAGTGGAATCAAGACCACAAAGAATGCCACAACGGCGAGAAGCGGATCACTGGTTAACTCAGAACCCATTCCGTGTTTTCCTCACTGCTTGGGGAACACATACAACAAATGAACAACCGTCACCGCATTATAAGGCGATCCATTGCTGAGAAGCAACGATACTCAGCGTTTGCTTACCCTGACAACTGACGCCGCTCCGCCTACCCCCGCGGTTCTAACATCGACAACATACGTCATTTGCCTCAATCGTGTCTCGATTTCCGCCGCCCGCTCCTGAGTACAGATGCAGTGGACGTTTGGCCCAGCATCCATTGTGTAACACACATCCAGGCCTTCAGATCGCCACGAACGTACCGATTCCATTACTTCCAGGCTGCCGGGAAGCCAGTAGAACAAGGGTGGACGGCTGGTCATCATGATCGCGTGCATCAGATTACTGTCGCGCTCGACCACTTCCGCAAACGTTACGAAATCTCTATCAAGAATAGCCCGCTTGCACTGCTCAAATCGTAATGCAGCATCAGCCACACGAGCCGTTTGCAGTACGCTCGTCGATGCGCTCTTATGCCCTTCCGTGGACCCCACTGCCTTGTGTGCCGTACTGATCACCGCGATAACATCGACCAATGCCCAGTGATTTTCCGGCGCCATGCTTTCAGCGTAAGAAGTTTCGTGAGAATCTCCAGAGTGCCATTCGACAAATCCACCGGGCACAGATCGCGAGGCTGAGCCAGACCCAAGCCGCGCCAATCGGGTCAATTCACGCTCATCGATATCGCCCCGACCACTTGCAGCCACACCCGCAACCGTCAGCGCCGCAAAAGAAGATGCGGACGAAGCAATGCCTGCTCCCATCGGGAAATTGTTGGTTGACTCAACCCGTGCGTAGGCTGAGAGATTCAGTCTGCGACGCAGCATATCCAGGTGTCTTTGCACCCGTTCCAGCGCGGGGCCAGTCTGAGCTGTACCATTCAAGATCAAATAGTCTGCCGCGATATCATCAGCCCACTCCACAGTGGTTTCTGTGGACAGCCCGTCAAGATTCATGCTGATCGAAGAATTGGCGGGGATACGAAGATGGTCGTCCCGGTTTCCCCAATACTTAATGAACGCGATATTCGGATGTGCCCGTGCTGTTGCTTCCATCGTGATGCCTGTTTACTGCTGAACCAAGCTTATTTCCCCTGCATGATGCCATCGAGTCGGACGGACTAACAGGGTCAGTTAGAACGTTACGAGAGATCGGCGTGATATAATTCCACCGATGTCATCCTGATCAATTGCCCATAGGAGATTGACTTGCGTTCTCTTATTGGTCTGATTCGCACAATGCGACCGAAGCAGTGGACAAAGAATATCATTGTCTATGCCGGGATCGTCTTCGATGGTCAGCTTTTGGTGGTTGACTCTCTGATCCGTGTGACCATTTGCTTCGTGCTGCTGTGCTTGTCCGCAAGTACGATTTATATCATTAATGATCTTGCCGATATTGAACGAGATCGTCAGCACCCCAAGAAGAAAAACCGCCCTCTTCCCTCTGGGCAGTTACCCGTCTCTATGGCTGTGGTAGCCGCAGTTGTCCTCCCTCTTGTGTGCTTGATCACTGCTGCACTGTTGAATTGGCGTTTGATTGTCATTATCGGCTTGTATTTTGTATTGAATATTCTCTATTCGTTTCGCCTGAAGCATGTCGCAATCATTGATGTTTTGGTCATAACCGCTGGTTACATTCTCCGTGTAGCGGCCGGCGCATTTGTGATCACAGTGGCTCGTTTCTCTCCCTGGCTCTATGCGGTGATTGGTCTGCTTGCGCTCTTCCTGGCAATCAGCAAGCGTCGCCAGGAATTGATTACGTTGGGAGATTCGGCCGCGACAGCAAGACCGATCTTCAAGCAATACAGCATGCCTCTGCTCGATGAAATGCTTCGGATGGTGACGACAAGCACTCTGATTGCCTACATTCTTTACTGCATCGAAGCCCCTTCCCCTCAACTAGCTGGCACGAACCTTGCCCTGACTACAGTTCCTTTCGTTCTGTACGCGCTTTTCCGTTACTTGTACTTGATTCATGTGAAAGGTGAAGGCAGTGCCCCTGATGAGGTACTCCTACAGGATCGACCATTACAGGCAGCCATCCTGTTGTGGGGTGTCTCATTCGTCGTGATTTTGTACTTGATCCCTTCACCCGGCTAAGGAAGCTGCTAGAACCATGAAGGTCTTTGGTACGGCGGCCGCTAAAATCATCCTGTTTGGTGAACACGCCGTAGTTTATGGGCATCCTGCAATAGCTGTCCCCGTCAGTACCATACGAGCAGCGGCTTCAGTTGATTTATCTCATCCGTCACACAGTACACGACTTCAGGTCTTCGCTCAGGATGTAGATCGATGGGTCAGTCTCGATGAATCTCAAGAAGACGGATTGAGCGCATCCATTCGGCGCGCCATTTCCCTTCTGGGATTTGAGCCATCAGGTATGGCCGCCGCGATCCATTCCGACATCCCATTGGCGAGCGGTCTTGGGAGCGGAGCTGCTCTCACGGCTGCTCTTGTGCGCGCTGTCACACTGGCAAACAGCCAATACATGAGTAACGAGACCTTGAACGCCATTGTGTATGAAACCGAGCGGATTCATCACGGCACGCCGAGTGGAATCGACAACACAGTGATCGTCTATGAGAAGCCGATCTACTTCCGCCGAGGCCATGATCTTGAACCAATACGTTCTGCAGCGCCGTTGATGCTCTTGATCGGAGACACAGGCATATCAGCCCCCACCAAAGAATCGGTTGCTGATGTTCGCCGCTTGTACGAGGATCATCCTTTAGAGATTGAATCTGTCTTGAATCAGATCGGCCAGATTGCGGAAATGAGCCGTGCGCTTATTGAGTCTGGTGATCTGCTTCAGTTGGGGAGAAACATGACGGATAATCATCACCTGCTTCAGGAGCTTACAGTATCATCCCACTCACTGGATCGGTTAGTAAATGCCGCTCTTGCGGCTGGTGCGCTTGGAGCCAAGCTTTCCGGTGGCGGGCGCGGTGGCAATATGATCGCCCTGGTAGAGCCAACGACCAAACGGGCCGTCTCCGATTCGCTCCTCGACGCTGGAGCAGTTCGAGTCATTCAAACTACAGTCACTTAGCTTGCCGCAGTCAAGAGAATCTCATGCTCACATTTCTCAAGTTAGGCGGATCGTTAATCACCGACAAAAAAGTGGAACGAGGTTTCCGCCGCCCAGTCATGACGCGCTTAGCAGCAGAAATCGCATCTGCGCTTCAAGAAAGTCCTGACCTGCGTCTGTTGATCGGCCACGGCAGCGGCTCGTTCGGTCACTTTGCTGCAAGTCGGCACAAAACGATTGAGGGTGTGCATACACCTGAAGAATGGAGGGCTTTTGCCGAAGTCGCCACAGTGGCTGCTGAGCTGAATTATCTGGTTACGGATACGCTCCATAAGGCCGGAGTCCCTACATGGCGAATTCAACCATCCGCCTCGGCGATCAGCCAAAATGGTGAAATGATTGAAATGAATGTGCTGCCGATTCAACGCGCCCTGGAACATCACCTTGTTCCACTCGTCTATGGTGATGTCTGTCTGGATGAAATCCGAGGCGGAACCATCACCTCTACAGAGAAGATATTCTTCTTTCTGGCAAACCAGTTACCTGTTGATCGCATTATTCTTCTGGGCGAAGTAGAAGGTGTCCTGGACACAGGTCATCAGATTATTCCGCAGATCACACCTGAAAACATCAGCCACATTCTGGATGCGTTGGGGGGATCATCAGGTGTCGATGTGACCGGCGGCATGGAAACCAAAGTTCAGGATATGCTGGAGTTAGCTCGACAAAACCAGAATCTGACCATCCGAATCATGACTGGTCTCCACGAAGGGCTGGTCTATCAAACTTTAGTAGGCAGGGTCACTCCTGGAACAGTCATTTCTGTTTAGGACGACTGCCTATAGACAGTACCGAATAGCATAGGCACGCCGGATAGATCGAAGAGTAACCCTCTCAAGTTCGTGTCCGCCACATAGATACTGGCGACATCAGCGATTGAGAGCGTCCAGGCTTGTTCTTGGATGAAGGTTACAGCTTGCAAATACAATGAACGCCGTATGTCATCATCAAGTTCTGCGCGGGCTTGAACCAGTACCGTATCGAGGCTCGGATTGTTATAGTTTCCCCAGTTTTTCGCCCCCCCTGTCGTGAAGAAATCGTTCAGAAATGCAGGATCAGTGAATGTCTGGCTGTACGCGATGAGATTGTATTCTCTGGTCTGGATCGCTTCAACCAGGCTTGTCACGGTGGGCACTGGGACGATTTCGACCTGAATACCAAGCGCTGACCAGTCCTCCGCCAGAAGCCCAACGACTTCTGGGATCAAGTCACCAGTTAGCGTCAAGATTTGAATCTGAAACTCAGCCCCATTGCGATCAAGGATGCCATTTTGATTACCGTCTGCATATCCTTCTGCGCTCAGCAGTTCCTGTGCTCTTGCAGTATCTTCAGGATAAGGAACGAGACTCCCTCGGTTGAACAACAGCGTCGTTGAACTGATTGCGCCAGAAGCAATTGGGGCAAAACGCTGGTAAATACGGTCAGCGATCTGATTTCGCTTTGATGAATAGATCAAAGCCTGCCGCACTGACGTGGAGTCGGTCGGGAATCGTTGAACGTTGAACAGCAGTTGCACAGGCTGACCAGGCAGAATCACTGGTAGTATCTGTAATGTGGTGTTCGCGCTGAGGGAGCGAGCTAACGATGGGGGAATTCGGTCACTGATCTGTACACCCCCATTCTGCACCGCTTCTGAACGTTCTACCTCCGACACGATGAAGGTGAATGTGACCCGATCCACCGCATCGCCATCGCTATTGCTGCTGAGAAAAGATGGGCCCCATAGGTAGTTTGGATTCCGACGAATGACAATGCGTTTTCCTGGTACATACTCCTCAAGGATGAACGGGCCTGTCCCAACCTGATGGTATTGGTAACGATTTACGGAATAGGCGCTTAATGCTGATGGGCTGGCGATTCCAAGATACGGTTGAGACAAACCATCCAGGAATGGGGCATAGGCTTCGGTCAATCGCAATTGGATGCTATATGTACCGAGTATCTCATAACTGCTGTATGGCCCCAGGAGGCGGCGTGCGAACGTGTCGGGCGGTTGCGCCATGATACGATCAAGGTTAGCAGCAACTGCGCTCGCATCAAACGGAGTGCCATTATGGAACAGGACACCTTGTCTGAGGTTGAAGGTATATACCAGCCCGCCTTCGTCGATTGTCCAGTTGTCTGCTAAGCCCGGCACAAGGGCACGGCTTGTTGGGTCACGATAGATCAGCGTATCATATATCTGGCGTAGGACGATCCCCACCTCTTCGTCTGATGTGAGGTGGGGATCAAGATGACCGGGTTGACTGCTCAATGCGAATACGATGCCCTGCGCCTGGTTCTGGATGCTGATCGGTTGTATGTCCTGACAACCAGTCAAGAACCATGCTGCAACGTAGGCAATGAGAATGCATGATCGCGATTTGGTAAACAAGATGTTTCGTGGTAAACCGTTCCCTCAAACTGAAAGTGCGATGACTGTAACAGGTCGAATGCTACCGTGACAACGTACCGCTCGCCACTGCTCACTCCCCCCCGCGAAGAAGAAGAGGTCTATGGCTATCGCCCGGTCTGGCGCAGCCTCATCATTGAAGCAACGCTATTGCTGATTATGTCGGTAGCGCTCATAATCGCGGGGCGAGGTCTAAGTCAGAACCTTCCGTCCACGCCCCTGCTCATTGTTACCCTGGTGATCGGGACAGCGCCAGTTCTGTTATGGCTGGCTTTTTCCTGGCGGGCAGAGAATACAGTTCGAGAGCCGCGTGCTGGGTTACTTGCAGTTGCAGTGGTGACCGCTTTGGTTGCCAGATCAATTGGCGAACCGCTGATTACGCAGTTTCTCAGAGTAGAAGAGTGGCTGCCGCTTTCATCAGCGGTCGAGCGAATCATTGGCTACACCGTCACCGTTGGAGTTGTCCAATCCACTTTGATCTACCTGACCATTCGGTTCACCCTTCCACGCCGGATGTTTCGTATTCGGGATGATGGGCTGGCTTATGGAATCGCTGCCGCAGTTGGATATGTTACAGTAAGCAATCTTCAGACGCTGGCTTCAGCAGGCACACCGCAGTTGGATAGCTTTGTACTGCGAGCCTTTGGGGACTATGCTCTCCATATTGCGATGGGGCTTTTGATTGGATATGGCGTGACCATCACGTACATTGGACGACCCATCATCCTGAATATGACCTTCTATGTTGTGCTGTCGAGCATTCTGGCGGGAATAACCATCCCAATCCGAGCGGGGTTGGTGAATCCCGTGTTTAGCCTGGATTTCAACCGAAGCCTCGTAAGCGCGCCTCGTCCTTTGCTTGGATTGGGATTCTCGGTTTTGATCCTCATTGTTCCATGCCTGATCCTCTATTTCCTCATTCGCAATGCTGAACGTCGTGAAACGGAAGCGCAGGTAGAAATCTAACACGCATGGCCTTCGTAGAGACCAGTTCTGACACTCCCAGCAATCGTGAACGTTGGAATCATCTTCTTGCGATAGTCACTGCCGTTGTGCTTTTCGCTATCGGCGTCAATCTGCGCGATAGTGCCATCTACGCTTCAACCCCCTACAACAATCTTGAGGCGGGAATTCGAGTCGAATACCCACGTAACTGGCTGATCGACACCGCTGACCGCTACATTCTGCGAGTACGCGATCTTTCAGGTATGGGATTCAAAACCACGTTACAGATTTCGCTGCAACCTGTCGGAGCCGAAACGTCCTATCGGACAATCTTTGATGGACTCACGCTGAATCGGTCGCAAATCCTCGCGGCCTATCGTGAACTTTCGAGAGATGATGAGTTTCTTCTGCCTAACGAAGTCGCCGCAGCAAGCATGAGCTATACCTATGCGGATCTGCAAAATGACCCCTTCCAGCAGGCCATTCCTTCCGTTGTTCGCGGCACAGATGTAGTCGTGATCCGTCGCGGCCAGGCCATCATCATTACCTTTCTTGCGGATGCTTCAAGCTATCAAAACGACCTACCCTATTTTGATCGTTTCCTGCGGAGTCTGGATTTCCAATGAGTAAACCTCGCCTCTTTGGACTTACTGTTTTTGCCCTACTGCTTTTCACTTCATGGAAACCTCTTAAGGCTCAGGAATCACTTGACGTTGATCGGCTGCAACGCGCGACAGTATTCGTCATGCAGGCGCAGAACGTTGGCGATAATCTGATCGTGACCTGCATTAGCTCCGGCACACTTGTGAGCCGCGACGGACTGATTCTTACCAATGCACACAGTACGGTTCCCAGCTCAGCCTGTCCCGGAAATACGATCCTGATCGGCTTGAACATCCGTCCGAACGAACCACCCATTACCCAGTACCGGGCCGAAATCGCCCAGGCCGACTCTGGCCTTGACCTGGCATTACTCCGCATCACACGAGAACTGGATGGACGCCTTGTGGACCGCAGCGCCCTGGGCCTGCCTTTTGTGGAAATTGCTGACTCCGGTTCGACGGCATTGGATGACACTATTGTCATTGTAGGCTTTCCCGGGATTGGTGATGATCCCATTCAGGTCGTTCGTGGCACGGTCAATGGATTTGTGTTGGAACCCCGCAGTCGTTCAGGAACCGCCTGGATCAAGACCAGTGCTGAAATTCCAGGCACGATGTCCGGTGGAGGAGCATATGACCGTGCCGGGCGTTTAGTAGGCATCCCAACAACTGCGCCTCTCTCCAGCGCAAGCAGTCCACAAGGAACCTGCATTCCTATTC
>JAEUQZ010000229.1 GCA_016788965.1 Anaerolineae bacterium
AGGATGTTCATCAAGGTACTCTTGCCGCTGCCGCTCGGTCCCATGATCGACAGGAACTCACCCGAATAAATCGACAAGGACACGCCGCAGAGGGCATTCACCTCGACCTCGCCCATCTGGTAGGTCTTGGTGATGTTGCGGATGTCGATCACCGGTTTGGGGGCCGCTTCAACCAGGTCGTCGGAGCGATGCCCATTCCGCCTGAACCAACCGAACATGTCCATCTCCGCCTACTCTGCCCTATCCGTCCAGGGGGTTGAAGGCCTCGCGCGAAACCAGTACGACGCGCTGCCCGGCCACCAGGCCGCTGACAATCTGGCTTTCAGTCTCGCTACGAACCCCAAGAGTGATCGGCACATCTTCAAGTTCGCCCACATCATTGACAATGGTCACAAACGCTTGCTGTGTGGTTCGATCAATACGGATGAAGCGGTTGGGCACGATCAACACATCGCGCAGTTCATTGACGATGATCGTCGCCGTGGCGGTCATCCCCGCGCGGATCGGTTCTTCCGAAGGACTCAACGTGACGCGCACGATGTAAGTGACCAACTGCCCCGCCTGCACCGGAGTGATCGCGGCGCGGGTGACAGCCCCGGATATCCGCGCATCCGGCAGCGCATCCAATACCAGATCGACAGGCTGACCAACCTCGACCTTGACGATATCGGTCTCGTCCACCGAGACATCCACGTAGAAACTCGATGTATTGATCAACTGGAAGGCCGCGCCTTGCGGAGGAAGTTCACCAACGGTCAGCGCATTCTGCGCGATCACGCCGTCGAAAGGCGCTGCCAACACCGCGCGATTCAGCGCCGTTTGTGCCTGTTCAAGCGCCAACTGCGCGATCTGAAGATTGGTCTGCGCCACCTGGAGTTGCAGTTCGGTTGGGCCATTCAGCAAACGGTCAAGCTGCACCTGCGCCGAAACGATCTGTGCATTGGCGGAAGAAAGCGCCGCCACATCGGCAGGCTCATCCACACTTCCCTGGTAGGTCACATCGGCCAGCGCGACGGAATTCTCCGCCTGCTCGATCAGCGGACTCACATTGTCGGCAGGGTTGGGCACAGACGGCGCGGGCAATCCCAACGCGGCCGCCTGATCGACGGCCTCCTGAGCGATAGCCGCGCTCAGGTCTCGCTGAAGCTGCGCCTGCCAGAGTTGGTTGCGGGCAATCTCGGTCTGAAGCCGCGCGATTTCCACCTGGGATGCGTCCGGCCCCAGCGACGCCGAAGCCGCCTGAGCCTGCGCCGCCGCTAAGTTCGCCTCGGCAGCAGCAATATCGACATCACGCGGCGGCGCGATGAGGGCATCATAGGACGCCTGCTGCGCGGCCAGCGCGATCTGCGCGTTGGTCACGGCCGCTTCCAGATCAGGCACATCCAGCCGGGCGAGGACATCTCCGGCCTGCACCACATCGCCTTCCTGGACGAAAACCTCGGCGACTGGGGCGCTCAGTTCAAACACCAGCGGAACCTGCTGGGCTGGTGAGATCGTGCCCGTCGCCCCAATCGTCACCGTCAGATTGCCGATCTGGGCAATAGCTTCTTCTTCAATCAGACTGCTGGCATCCGGTTCAGCCTGCCCGCTCTGCTGAGACTGCACCAGTGTGAACCCGCCGATGCCCAGCCCAACCAGGATGATGATCGTCAGCAGAATTCGGATGAAACGCCGCATCGGACTAGCCCCCTATGAAGCTCAGGCGGTCGCCGCCGAGATCGACGGCCAGCACATCGCCAGCAGATACACCCGAAACAATCTCGCTGGTATCCCGCCCCTGAAGGCCGAGGGTCACTTCAACTTCCTGCAAGCCCCCTTCGGCGGTCACGATATTGACGAAAGCCGTGCCCTGCTGTCGATCCAGTCGGATGTATTCGTTCGGCACAATCAGCACCTCGGCGCGTTCCTCGACGATCATCGAGGCTTCCGCCGTCATACCAGGTCGGACACGCGGATCGACCGAGTCCAGCCTGATCTGAACGTCATAGCTGATGATGCCGTTGTTGTTCGTACCGACCAGCGCGATCTGTTCGATCACTCCGGCCATCGCCACACCCGGCAGCGCATCGACCTCGATCTGCGCCGCCATACCTTCCCCAATCTGCCGGATGTCCACTTCATCGACCTGAACCGTCACCCGCAGCGGCGAGAGATCGGTGATCTCCACTGCCGGCAGCGCCGGCGTCCCCAGGCTGCCTAACTCCACATTCACGGCCGTCACCAGTCCATCCAGCGGCGTGACCAGCGATTTCTCGTTCAGCGCCGCCGCCGCCTGATCTACCTGCGCCTGAGCCTGCTCTATGGCGATTTCCGCTTGATCGATTTGTCCCTGAGTTGGCCCGGCCTGTACCCGCTCCAGTTCGCGCTGTGACTGAACGACACGCGCGTAAGCCGCATTCAGCGCCCCGGAATTCCCGCGACGCAGACTGTCCAACTGCAATCGCGCCACCTCGACGTTGAAAGACGCCGACCCAACCTGGGCATCCAGGATTTGGTAGGATTGGTCAGGCTGATCGGCGTCGGCGTTGGTGCGGGCCTGGACAGCATCCTCCTGCGCCTTGAGCGCCTGCTGGTAGCGCAGCTCGGCGGCCTGAATATCGCTTGGGGAAACGGCGTTCTGGATGCCGAGATACGCTCCCCAGGCCGCCGAGAGATTCGCCTCGGCCACGCTCACCGCGCCATCATCGGCGGGTTCCAGTAAGTCTTGTTTTTGAAGTTCAGTCAATTGGAGCGACAGCAGCGACCGGTCATAGGCGAACTGCTCGTTGTCGCTGTTCTGGTGCGCGAGGACATCGCCAGCCATGACCAGATCGCCCGGCTGCACGTAGATCGCAGTGACAGGCCCCGGCGTCAGGAAATTCAGCCGCACCACCGAATCGGCCTCGATGCGTCCGATGGCCGTGACCGGCACTTCCACCCGCCCTACCCCAACGGTATAGAACTGAAGCTGGGTATCGGGCTGCGCCCGCCGCAGACTCGCCGCCCGCGCCGAGAACAGCACCACGGGCACAAGCAGCATCACCAGGATTAGTACAATCAGTGAACGACGAACCGACACGCGCTGAAGTCTCCGACAATCAACACCTTGTTTGGGAGGCTGGAGCCTGACATCCCAAATGTGCATTTCTTCTCAAGCCCACTCATCATAGCACAGCTTTGCCGAGGGGAAGCGCCTGCCGCGCAACCTCTATGTTAAAGCTCATCTGGCCTTAAGAACCATTCAGTGGTAACATATAATCTGCGTGCTTTTTCACCATCCCACGAACTGATAGCGGGAGCAATCAATTCTATGGCTTCAAATATCCCGGACATCGTGATTGGACGCCTGCCTGTCTACCTGCGTGCCTTGACGCGGTTGATGCAGGAAGGACAAGAAGTCACCTCCTCACATGAACTTGGCAAACGCCTGGGGATTAGCTCCGCGCAAATCCGCAAAGACCTCTCCCATTTCGGCGGCTTCGGCAAGCAGGGCACAGGCTATCAGATTGCCTATCTGATTGAACAGCTTCGTCAGGTCTTGAGCGTTAACCGTGAGTGGGAAGTGGCGCTGGTCGGCGCGGGCGATTTGGGCAGCGCCCTGGCGCATTATCGCGGCTTCGGCGACCGGGGCTTCCGCATCGCCTGTGTGTTCGACAACTCGCCCCAGAAAGTCGGCACGAAGGTCGGCGAATACACCGTTCTTCCCACCAGCGATATTGCGAAAGTCATCCGCGAACGCGGCATCAAGATCGCCATGATCGCGGTCCCGGCGGAAAAAGCGCAGGAAGTCGCCAATGTATTGATCGAAGCAGGCATCCGCGCGATCCTGAACTACGCGCCGATGAACCTGAACGTACCAGCGGGCATCCGCGTCCAGTACATCGATCCGGTCGTCCAGTTGCAGCGGATGACCTACTACCTCACCTAAATCTGACCGATCCGCCGCAGGATGGCCTGATCTTCCAACGCGCGGCCCGCGCCGACTGCGACCACGATCATCGGGTTATCCGCGCGGTACACAGGCACACCGGTTTCGCGCGTCAGGTATTGATCCATCCCTCGGAGCAGCGCCCCGCCACCCGTCAGCACGATGCCGCGGTCGATGATGTCCGAGGCCAGTTCCGGCGGCGTCGTACTCAGCACCGATTTGACCACACCGGCGATCATCCCCAACGTCTCCGCCAGCGCCTCAACAACTTCACCCGTCGTGATCGTCACGGTGCGCGGCAGACCGCTGACGTTATCGCGTCCCTGAATTTCCATCGCCATCGACTCGCCCACATCGACAGCCGCGCCAACCTGAATCTTGACCGACTCGGCCGTCGGTTGGCCGACGCTCAGATTGTACTTCCGCCGGACGTAACCCATAATGGCTTCATCCTGACGCAGCCCGCCCACCCGGCCGCTCTCAGCCCGCACGATGTTGTTCATGGTGATGACCGCCGCTTCGGTGATACCGCCGCCGATGTTGACCACCATATCTCCGGCAGGTGTACCGACCGGCAGCCCTGCCCCAATCGCCGCCGCCAGCGGCTCCCAGATCAGAAAGGCTTCACGCGCCCCTGCCGAAAGCGCCGCTTCATGAACAGCCCGCTTCTCGACGCTCGTGACTCCGTAGGGCACGGTAATCATCACCGTCGGCTTGAAGAGACGGACACGGCCAGCGATCTTGTCGAAGAAGTGGCGCAGCATGACTTCGGTGACTTCATAGTCCGCGATCACCCCATCCCGCAGCGGACGCACCACCTGGATGTCTTCGTCATCGACTTTGCCGAGCATTTCCCGCGCGGGCTGGCCGATTTCGACGATGCGTTCGTCCTCTGCCGTCAATGCCACCAGCGAGGGTTCCTGAAGCACGATCTGACCATCTTCGTAGATCAGGCAGTTCACCGTGCCCAGGTCTACGCCGAGTTGTTTACGAAGCAGTCCCATAAAATCACACTTCCCCTTGCGAATCGACCAGCGCAAGTCTATATCAAACTCGCCAGTGCGTCGAGGTACGCCTGCCTGGAAAAACAAACGAGGCAAGTAAGCTTGCCTCGCTTGCAGAAGCTATCCAACGGCGACAAGCCTTAGCTCGTCTGACTGCCGTCATCCTCGACGATGCGAAGGATCGAAGTGCCGCGACTCTTGAGCTTGGCTTTCACCTTCAGCGCCAGTTCCGCCCGACGCAGCGCCAATTGCGCCGCCCGGTTTTGCTCCGGCGGCACACCTTCCCTGCTCATCTGGGCGGCACTTGCCCGCGCCGCTTCGATACGCTGTTCATCCAGCGCAAACGAGGACTCGGCCAGATACGCCAGAGCAACCACCTTGTCCGGGCGGATATCGACCACGCCGCCATAGATGACGAAGCGCTCTTCTCGATTGCCTTTGCGGATCACCAGTTCCCCAAAGCCCATCGTCGTCAGCACCGGAGCGTGATGCGGCAGAACGCCCATTTCGCCTTCCGAACCGGGCACAAGCACCATATCGGCCTCGCGCTCCTCGAAGACTTTTTTCTCCTGCGTGACCACTTCTACATGGATTGGCATAACAAGCCTCCTCGCGGGCTAATTCTGCGCCTGCTCATAACGCTGGAGGACATCCTCAATCGGCCCAGTCATATAGAACATCTGCTCAGGGATCTGATCCAACTCGCCGTTCAGGATCATGCGGAAACCGCGAATGGTGTCCTTGACCTTGACGTAGCGGCCTTCGCGTCCCGTGAACTGAGTCGCCACGAAGAACGGCTGGCTGAGGAACAGCTCGATCTTGCGGGCGCGGGCCACCAACAGCTTGTCGTCATCGGAAAGTTCGTCGATGCCGAGGATGGCGATAATGTCCTGAAGGTCCTTGTAGCGTTGCAGTACCTTCTGAACTTCACGCGCGGTCTGGTAGTGTTCTTCACCCACGATCAGTGGGTCGAGAATCTTGCTGGTGCTCGCCAGTGGATCGACCGCCGGGAAAATCCCACGCGCGGCGATGGAGCGTTCCAGCGCGATGGTTCCGTCCAGGTGGGTGAACACGGCCACCGGAGCCGGATCAGAGTAGTCGTCCGCGGGCACATAGACCGCCTGCATCGAAGTGATCGAGCCTTTGCGGGTCGAGGTGATGCGTTCCTGAAGCTGCCCCATCTCGTCAGCCAGAGTCGGCTGATAACCCACGGCTGAAGGCATACGACCGAGCAGCGCCGACACTTCTGACCCCGCCAGTGAGTAACGGAAGATGTTGTCGATGAACAGCAGCACATCCTTACCTTCGTCACGGAAGTGTTCGGCCATCGTCAGGCCGGAAAGCGCCACGCGCAGGCGTACTCCCGGCGGTTCGTTCATCTGGCCGAAGACCATCGCCAGCTTATCCAGAACGCCCGCCTCTTGCATTTCGTAGTAGAGCGCCGTGCCTTCACGGGTGCGCTCGCCCACGCCCGCAAACACCGACAAACCGGAGTGCTGGGTCGCAATCGAGTTGATCAATTCCTGAATGGTGACAGTCTTGCCGACGCCCGCGCCGCCGAAGATACCGACCTTGCCGCCCTTCGACATCGGCGCGACCAGATCGATCACCTTCATGCCGGTCTCGAACACTTCGATCTTCGTCGATTGATCTTCAAATGTCGGCGCGTTGGCATGGATCGGACGCCGGGCCGACCCTGCGGGAACCGCTTCGCCACCGTCAATAGGCTTGCCGAGCACGTTGAAAACACGCCCCAGCGAAACTTCACCAACCGGAACGCTGATCGGCGCACCAGTGGCAAACGCCGGAACGCCGCGCTGCAACCCGTCCGTCGTATCCATCGCCACGGCACGCACGGCGTTGTCACCCAGCAGGTTTTGCACTTCCAGGATCAGGTCGTCCTGCCCATCGCGCGGGACGCGGACCGCTTCGAAAATGTCGGGAAGCTGGCCTGCGGGAAAATCCACATCCACCACCGCGCCCAGCACCTGAGAAACTCGTCCTTGTACTTCACTCATTCTGTTACTTTCTCCTGTTCGTTGCCGGCGCGGTCGTTAGTCTTCTCGACCGGCAGTCAATGCGCTTTGATACTTGTCCAATTCATCCCAGTCGCCGCGGGCCGCGAAAGTGGCCTGCTTGGGCCATGTGGGCATGCTCGGCGCGAACCGCAAACCGGCCGCTTCGATGGCGGCCTTGATTTCAGCTTCGTTCGCGTGGGCCAGTTTCTCGAACGTGTCGATCCCGGCAGCCCGCAGGGCGCTGTCCATCTTGGGGCCAATCCCTTCGATGACTTGCAGATCGTCTTTCCCGGCCTTCTTCGGAGCCGCGCGGACGGCAGCCGCCGCTGGTACGGCCGACACGCCGTTCGCCTGTGCCAGAATGTCCTCGGCGAGCGTATCGATGGAGGCCTGGAGCGCCTCCGCGCCGCCCACGATGTCGAGGATTTCGGCAGTGATCGACGCCTGCCGCGCCTTGTTGTAGACCAGCGTCAGATCGCCGATCAACTGCGTCGCGTTGTCGGAAGCATTCCGCATGGCGACCATACGGGCTGAGTGTTCGCTGGCCTGGCTTTCCAGCACCGCCTGATACAGTTGAAGCTCGGTGAAGCGCGGCACGATCTCATCCAGGATCGCGGCGGCATTCGGCTCGTACTCGTAATCCGACTTGCCCGCGCTGACGCTGGGCACGTCCTTGAGCAGCTCCGCCATCACCTGATCTTCCGTGCTGTACGGCAGCAGTGGCAGCCAGTTCAGCACCACCGGATGCTGCGTCAGCGTGTTGATGAAATCGGTGTAGGCGATGAAGACCGCATCCACCGTGCCGCTCAGGAACTCATCGATTGCCAACCGCGACACCGGCGCGATATCCGCCACCGACGGATCCGCTGGCAGGTGACTGAACTCGGCGATCACATTCTGGCCGATGCGGATCAGCGAGTCACGCCCCTTCTTGCCGACCGTCACATAACGCACCGGCTTGCCCAGACGCTCCGCGAAGCGCATAGCGACGCGGATGATATTGGTGTTGTACGCGCCTGCCAGACCACGATCCGATGTCACCAGGACGATCATCGCCTGTTTGATTTCGGGGCGAGCCGTCAGGAGCGGATGCAGCGGGATGCCCTTCGTGCCGGTACTCTGCACATTGAGCAGAATCTCCCAGGCTTT
>JAEUQZ010000022.1 GCA_016788965.1 Anaerolineae bacterium
CGCTCGGTGCACGTGCCGCGCGTATCCGGCTGTCGAACGAGTTTGGCAGTGAAGACTCGGAATCCACGACGGAGTGAATCCGGTATGAAACGATGGATCGACCGTATTTTTCCGCTTGACTTATACACGCAGCCGTTTGACCACGCCCGCGCCCGTCTAATCTACTGGCTGGCAGGCATGATCATTCTCACTGGTGTACTGGCAAGAGTGCTAGTGCGGGAGCCTGATGGCCGCAGCTACATCCAGACAATGGGGGAGAATCTGCCGGCAGCGCTGGCCTTTCTGAGCATGATGGTCGCCCAGATTATCAGCATCCTACTGGTGCGGAATGGGCGACTGCGGTTGGCTAGCCTGACGCTGATATTCTTCGGCACGTTAGGTATAGGCACACTGCTGATTCCGAGCGGGCTGTACGGGCCAAGTTTGGTGCTGCTGCTGCCGCTGTTGATCTTCGTGGGCAGCATGCTGCTGGATATAACCGGTTTGGTGTTGGGAACCCTGCTGTCCATCGGGATCATGGCGTTGGCGCTGGCCTACCGCGGGGTGATGTCTGAACCGATTGCCTATTCTTCAAGTACCGTGTTCGTGGTCGGCGGATTCATGCTGCTGCTGACAGCAGGCGCGGCGGCGCTGTCGCTGCGCTTCCTGCGCCTGAGCCGGGTGGAGGCCCTCACCACCGAACGGCATGACCGCCTCAGTCTGGCCCAGATCACCTCGCAGGTGGCCCAGCGCATTGCCCGACGCGCTTCCCTGCAAGAAGTTCTCGATAATACCGTCGAAGAAGTCATCCACAGCTATCCGTTGATTTACCATGCCCAGGTGTTCCTCATCGACGAGGATACCCGCCAGGCAAATCTGGTCGCCAGCACGGGCGAAGTCGGGCGGCTCATGCTCGAACGCAAACATCAACTCGGCGTTGGAACCAAGAGCGTGATCGGGCAGGTCACAGCGCGGGATGCGGCCTTGATCGCCCGCGTGGGATTGGATGACAGCAGTATCCACCGCCGTAACGAGTTCCTGCCAGAGACGGCGGCGGAAGCGGCCTTCCCGCTGCGGTTGGCTGACCGCGTGATCGGGGCGCTGGACTTGCAGAGCAAACAGCGCGATGCCTTCGAGCAGGAGGATATTCCGATCTTCCAATCGCTGGCTGACCACATCGCCATCGCCATCGATAATGCCCGGCTGTATGAAGAAACCCGCCGACAGATCGAGGAAAATCAACGCCTGGCCCAGCGTGCCCAGCAGACTGCCGAGGAAGTCGAGCGGTTGAACCGTCGGCTGACCGGGCAGGCCTGGAACGAATATCTGAGCCAGCAGCCAGAAGCCCCTGCGCTGACAGTGAACTTCAACGAGGGCGTGCCCGTTCCTGAATCGCCGTGGACGGCGACACTCCAGCAGGCCGTTCGCCAGAATCAGACCGTGCAGGGTCAGGCGGCGGATCGGCGCGTGGTGGCGGTTCCGCTGCGGGTGCGTGGTCAGGTGATTGGCGCGATGGAGTTCGAGCTGGATGAGCAGAATCCGCTCCTGCCGGAAGACCTGTCGCTGCTGGAAGAAGTCAGCGAACAGTTCGGGCTGGCAGCCGAGACCAACCGCCTGTTCGAGTCCAGCCAGCGCATCGCCCAGCGCGAGGCGCTGGTCAACGAGATCGCCACTCGGCTGCAAACCACCAGCAGCGTGGAGATGACGTTGACTACGGCGGCGCGCAGCCTGAAAGAAGTCTTGAAAGCCGAGCGGGTCGCCATTCGGTTAGGCAAACCCACGCGACAGGCTGAACCGACTAGTAACGGAGGGAAGGCCGAATGATGCAGCAATCCCTCTTCATCAGACAGACCAGCCCGGACGTGATGACCCGCCTGCGAAAGCGGTATCTCTCGACTCTTCTGGTCCTCATGGTCATCAGTGGGACTCTGGGGGCGATTGCTCAACTATTTCTCCGCACCCCAGGCGGTCTCCCATCGACCTTGATTTTCATGATGACCGGGTTGGCCTTGTTGTTCCTTGTGAATCGCGGCTATATGGCGCTGGCGTCCATTGTCATGATGGCCGGCTTGATCTTGACCGGCTATGTCTTTCCGCTGTTGATGCCCTTGATGGGCACGCTGGCGGTCATCACCGCCGCGGTCATGTCCGGCAATCTGGTGTACACGCTGGCGAACCTGGGGGTGTATGCGGGTCTGTTCCTGGTGATGGTGCAGGCCGTCTCCCAGAATACCAGCCCGGAACCCTCGCCAGAAGCGGTGCAGGCCTCGCTGCTGCTGGTCGCGCTGGGGATCGTGAGCTTCACGACCCGCTATTTCATCGGCAAGACCAACGAGACCGCTCAGAGTTCGGCTCAGAATGCAAAGCTGTTGCAAGCGGCTGCCGAGACTGGGCAGCAGTTGACCCACTACCTCGACCTGAAAGAACTGCTGCCCAACACGGTGGATATCATCCGCGAGAAGTTCGGCTTCTATCATGTGCAGATTTTCCTGCTGGACGAGGCCCGCGAAAACGCGCGGCTGGCCGCCAGCACCGGCGCGGTCGGGCAGAAGCTGCTCGAACGGCATCACAGCCTGCCAGTTGGCTCCAACAGTGTGATCGGGCGGACGACCGCCACCAAAACCGCCGTCATCGCAGGCAGCAGCGACAGCAGCTACTACCGCAACGAACTGCTGCCGAATACCCGCCTGGAATTGGCACTACCGCTGATGGACGGCGATGAGGTGATTGGGGCGCTGGATATTCAAAGCAGCCAGAGCGACAGCTTCTCGGAAGGATCGATCCGTGCCTTCGAGGTGCTGGCGAATATTCTCGGTACGAGCATCCGCAACGCCCGCTCGTTCGAGGGGCAGCAGCAAGCCGCTCGTGAAAGCCAGCGGCTGTATCTGGAATCGGAAACCAACCTGCGCGAAATTCGCCGCCTGAACCAGCAGCTCACCGGCGCGGGCTGGAGTGACTATCTCGGCCGCCGCCAGAGTCCCAGCGGCGTCGCCCTCGATCACAAGATGATTGTGAGCGACGTACCGTGGAGCGATACGCTCAGCCGCGCGACCGAGGAACGCCACGCGATCATCGACGAAAAGGATGGTCAGCGGGTGGTGGCCGTGCCGCTGATGATCGGCGGCGAAGTCATCGGCGCGGTGGAGGTCGAAGCCTCCAGCCAGAGCGAGGATGTCGAGGTGTTGGAAATGGTGAACGCCATTGCCCAACGTCTGGCGATCAGTCTGGATAAAGCACGGCTGTTCGAGGAGTCGCAGGAAGCGACGGCCCGAGAGCAGCGCATCAATGAGATCATCGCCCGCTTCCAGATGGCCGCCGGCGTGGATGAACTGCTCCAGATGACGATTGAGGAATTAGGGCGATCCCTGGGCGCGACACACAGCGCCATCCGCTTGAGCGTGGCGCCGCTCGTCGGCGCCAACGGAGATGGACACGCATGATGACACGCTTTCGCGAAAGTTATGCCCGGCTGACGCAGCTCTATGCGGATCCGCTGAACGCGCAGCGGGCACGCTCGCTGACTTTGATGAGCTTGGGAATATTCCTCCTAGGGATCGTCTGGCTGGTGGTGGCTGCGGCGCTGGCCGTGACCCAATCCTTCGAGATCGCGCAGCAGATCAGTATTACCCCGGTGGTCGTCCTGCTGGTCAGCGTGGCATCCATCTGGCTGATTCAGATACGGCGTCTTCAGATCGCCATCGGGTTGTTCATCGGTGTGCTGCTGGCAGCCGTTCTCGTCACACTGCTGTCTGGCTCGCATGGAGCCAGTGGGATCAGCGGGGCACACAGCCTGGTCGTCGTGCTGCCGATGATCGCGGCCAGCGCCCTGTTGGGGCGGCGCGGCATCACCCTGGTGCTGCTGCTGGTGCTGGGAATCCTGGCCGGGGCGATCTTCGATCAACTGGCGAACACGGTATCCATTTCGTTCGTGCCGAGCAATACGGTGGCCCTCGATGCCGTGATTATCATCTCGATCACGGTAATTACCTTCATCTTCGCCCAGGTCTTCAGCGGCCGCCTGGAACGGATTGCCTATACTGCCCTGGATGAAGTTCAGCAGCGCGATTGGATCATGCGGTTGTCCAGCGACCTCTACGACCGAAACGATGAAGCTGATGTGATTGCGCGGACGCTCACCGTCGCGCGGCAGAACCTTCCGGGTCTGAGCCTGGAGTTCTATCTCAAGGACACGGATGGCGGTCTCAAACGCATCCTGACCACCGCGCCGGATCGGCTGGATCGGATGCTGCGGCGCAGCCTGCCCGTAAACGACCAAAGCATCCTGGCCGAGGCTGGCCGGCTTGGAAAAATCGTGCTGGCGTCCGACACCGATCCGATTGAGCGGCGCAGCCATCTGGCCGAGACCTCGCGGTATGGCGCAGCCGTCCCAGTTGGGCATCGGGGCGATGTCATCGGCGTACTCGATGTCCAGGGGCGGAAATCCTTCACCCCTGTGGAACGGCTGGTCTTCGATCTGCTGGCGGATACGCTGGCGCTGGCGCTGATACGTGTCCGGCGCATGGCTGAATTGGAGCGCATTGCCCAGGATCAGCAGGAACTCGTCCGGGTGCTGCAAGGGCAGCTTGAACAACATGTGCGCCGTGAACAGCAGACACTCCATCAGGTGTGGGGGAATTACGTGGCCGGGCGTGGTCAGAACGCCGTGGGCTACGACATTGAAGCTGGCGGTGTCAAGCCGATCCCGGCCAGCGATCTGCCACAGAGCATGATGACGGTGCTGCGAACCGGAACGCTCCAGGTCGAAATGCAGGGTGACACGCAGTTGATCCACGTTCCCATCCGCGTCCGCGATCAGAACCTGGGCGCGATGTCCTTCACCATCCCGCCTGGGCAGACGCTCAACGACCGCCAGATCGATGTGGCGCGGGTCGTGGCCGAACGCCTGGCGCTGGCGTTGGAGAATACCCGTCTGTTCGAGCAGAGTCAGGCGCTTGCCGAACGCGAACGCACTGCCAGCCGCCTGGGTGGGACGCTGATCGGCACATCCGATGTGCTGTCGGTACTCGACCTGGCAGCGGAACGGTTCAATGAAGCGTTGGGCGCAGTCCGTACCCAGATTTATCTCCAGCCGCAAACGCTGGCGGAACCCGCTGCCGAGACCATCCAGGAGGCGACCCAGGCATGAACGCCATTGTCCGTACCCTCCAACTCTCCGATTGGCCCCTGGCGGCCAAGTTCACGGCGGCCTTCGTTACCGCGCTGCTCATCCCCACCCTGGTCATCGGCGTCATCAGCCAGAACCTGTTCCAGACGGCTGGCGTCGAGGCACTCCGTGCCGACCTCAATCAGGACGGCTCCTATCATGCCGAAAACATCCAGAAAGAGATGACTCAGGTTCTCGGAACCATGAGCCAGTTGGCCGGTCAGGATGCGCTGGTCACACTGCTCCGGGCGGATAGCCCGATGGCGGACGATGTGACGCAGGCGGCGTCGCTCATGCAAGGGACTCTGACTGTCACCGACCTGATGGTTCGTCTGCGCCTGATCGATACGAGTGGAAATTTGGAGGCCAGCGCCTCCGACATCGATGGCCCGGTCCAGAATGTCAGCGCCAACAATCGCCTGCTCTTCGACCAGGCCGAGAACGCCCTGGTGCAAGGCCGCTTCCAGAGCGCGTTGGTCTATGATGACAGCGGCACGACGCTGGTCGAGTTTTCCTATGCAGTCCGCGATACCCAGGGCAATGTTCTCGGCTTCCTGGTGGCGACCTTCAACAATGCCCTCTTGCTGGATAACCTTGTGGCCGATAACCTGACCATCCTGCGGCCAGAAGGGCGGTCGGTGAGCGCCAGCCAGATTCCCTACTACAGCTACTTGATTACCCCTGGCGACCGTCCCATTCGCTTCAACCGGGTGGAATTCAGCCAGGTGGTGGAGCGTTCGCTGAGCTATCGAACCGCGGTGGATCGCGCCTTTGGGGAGCAGAATGGCGTCTCCCAGTACACACTCGGAACTGACCCCGGCGAGGTTATGGGTTTCTACACCACCATCCCGGATCCGACCAACCAGGCGCAGGCGCTCTTCGCCTATGTGGTCGAAGTGCCGTTGAGCGGGCTGAGCGCGCCGCTGCTTGGTGGATTCGGCGGGCCGCGCCTGTTCGTGTTGGGGTTGGGACTGTTGAGCATCGTGGGGGTGCTGGTGGCGTTTTTCCATCAGTCGATCACTCGCCCGTTGACGACTCTGCGCCAGGCCGTGCAGGGCGCGGCACACGGCAACTACGAACACTCTGTCCCATCAGCGCAGCGTGCAGACGAGATCGGCGAACTCAGCGCCGCTTTCGTCGATATGCGAGCGCAGATGCAGACCCTCATCGGTGATCTGGAAGCCCGCATTGCCGCCCGCGCCCGTGACATCAGCGCCACGCAGGATGTCAGCCGCGTAGCCGCCACGCAGCGCAACCTCCAGAACCTCCTCGATCAGGTCGTCGAACTGGTTGTCGAGAAGTTCCCATCGATCTATCACGCCCAGGTCTTCCTGGTGGATGTCGATGGACGTCGGGCGACGCTGCGCGCCAGCACCGGTCAGGCCGGCCAACTGCTGCTGCTGCGCGGCCACGCGCTGACCGTCGGCAGTGTCAGTGTCATCGGTCAGGCGACCGGGCAGGGCGAGCGCATCCTGGTGCGGAACACTGCCGCCAGCCCGATCCACAGCCCCAACGAATTCCTGCCGGAAACCCGCGCCGAGATGGCGATCCCGCTGCGGATCGGCAGCCGCGTCATCGGCGCGCTGGATGTGCAGAGCAAGCAGGTCAACCCCTTCGATGAGGACGAAATCAGCATCCTCCAGACGTTGGCCGATCAGGTCGCGGTTGGTATCGAAAACGCCCGCCTGTATCAGGAATCCACCCAGCGCGTCACCGAAATCGACCGTGCCAACCGCCAGGCCACCGTCCGCGCCTGGCAGGAATTCATTTACGGGCAGCGCCAGCAGGAGCTTTCCAGCCAGTCGGGGCGCATCACCGGGGAAGACCTCTCCGGGCTGCGCCGACGGGCTGTCGAGGAATCTCGCATCGTCATTGGCGAACCAACAAGTCACGGCACGACACCGATTGCAGTCCCGATTCAGCTTCGTGGGCAAATCCTGGGCGCGGTCGAATGGGAAATCCCCAGCGGAGAACTCAACGAAAACAAGCTGCAACTGGCGCAGGAATTGGCCGGGCGTCTGGCGGTCTCGCTGGATAACGCCCGCCTGATCCAGGAAAGCCGTCGTAACGCCGAACGTGAGCGCGTCGTCAATGCCATCAGCGCCAAGCTAACGCCGCAGACGGAGATCAGCGAGATTCTGCAAACGGCCGTGCGTGAAGTCGGCCAGGCCCTGCGCGCGCCGCAGGTGAGCATCCGGCTGCATCGCCTGACGCCGGACGAGAAACCCGCCGCATCATCGAATGGCAGCGCCAAAACCATCCCATCGAAATCGCTACAAGGTCAGGAATGAGCCGTCCATCTGGAATTGGACACAGGGAAGAGACACGCTTGATGAATACGAAACGAGGCCTGTCCCCAACCCCGGAACGCACGCTGGATCAGACTGTGCTGCGGCGGACTCGGCGAGTCTTTCAGCTCGTTTTCCTGCTGATTTCAGTCGCCGGCATTCTGGTCTATCAGGATGGCGTCTGGCGGCAGTTGCAGGCCGAGCATCGTGAGAAGCTGGTGATTCGCTCCACCCAGATCGATACGGTCGTCAGCCAGGTCATCGACGATGCTACCAGTATGGCGCGTCAGAACGAAACCCTGAACACGGCCCTCATCGCCAGCAATCAGGACATTTACAGCTTCCGCATCGTGCCGGCCGCACAGAGCAACCTGATGCGGGAATTCCTGGACGCGGCCGGCGATCACGCCGATCTGTACCGGGAAATCAGCTTCGTGATCCTCAACGGGACGATCTGGACGCAGGTCGAGTACGTCAGCGGTGTCCTCAACTCGAACTTCGCGCCCCAGCCCGATGTCCTGGCAGGTGATCCGTACCTGGCTCAGAGCAGCGCGACCAAGAGCGTCGTCCTCACGCCAATTCAGACCAGGGATGGGATCAGCAGTCTCACCGCCTATGCGCCTGTCACCGATGCCAACGGTTGGCTGGTGATCGGCGCGATTCGCGTCGTCATCGACGCCGAAACCATCCTGAGTGCAGTGGACAGCCCCGCCAACCTGGAAGGTGAACGCTGGCTGCTGGTCAACCAGACTGGCAGCTATCTCGTGGACAGTCAACGCCTCAATTCAGTGCAGCTTGCTGATACCCTCCAGGCGCGTGAACCCGAACTGGCGCAGGAGTTGAACGCGCAGCCCAGTGGCTTCACCACACAGTGGGTGGGTGATCAGCTCGTCTCTGGCGCGTTCATCGAGAACGCCGATGTGGTCGGCATGCCCTGGCGTCTGGCTTATGTCGAAGCCTTTTCGCACCTGTTCGGACGGATCGTCGTTGGCTCGCTGGTTATTCTGGGGCTGACGGCCGCCGTCGGTTGGTTCCTGTACCGAATCGTCGCCAGCCAGATTCGCACGACGCTGGAACCCCTCAAGACCGCCAGCCAGATGGCCCGGCAGCTTGCGGCCGGAACGCTCGAATCGGGCATCTATGCCAGAGCCAGCGAAGATGAAATCGGCGTTTTGAATCAGTCATTCGAACGCATTTCGCGGCGGCTGACCGATCTCTCCTCCAACCTGGACAACCAGATCGTCACGCAGCGCAGCCGCATGGAAAGTGCCGCTCAGATCAGCCAGGAAATCACCGCGACGGCCGATGCCGACCGCATGGTTCAGCCCATCCTGGGGCGGATTTGCACGGCTTTCCAGTTCGACCAGGGGTTGGTGTTCCTCTTCGACGATGTGGGTCTGAGCGGGGCGCTGGACTACAGCTACAGCCGGCACGATGCCTGGCTGCCGCGGCGTGGCACAGCCGTGCCCACCGATGGAACCGGCATCGTCGCCGAAGTGGCCCGGACGAAGCAGGCTGTCGTCATCCAGGATCGCCTCGATCACGAACCCCTGGCCGTCTCGTTGGATCAATTCGGCGAGTCGATCCGCGCGCACGTCGGTCTGCCGCTGCGCGTGGGCGGGAACCTGATAGGCGCGTTCGTACTCCAATCGGAAACGCCGCGCAGCCTGAGTCACGAAGATGTGCATCTCTTGCAGATGCTCACCGATCAACTCGCCGTCGGGTTGTACAAAACCCGCCAGTTGGCCGCCGCCCAGAGTCAGATGTCTCGCGCCGAAGCCGCCAGTCGTGAACAGGCTCGGCAGGCCTGGGAAGGCGCAGAGACTCGCCTGGGGCTGAGCGAAACGTATCGTTACAACCTCATGCAGGTCGAACAAACCGTTGACGATCCTGAAGGTGATATTGCTGCCATCAGCGCCCCCATCACCGTGCGTGGTCAGGTCATCGGGACGATTGCCGCGGCCGCGCCGGAGGGTATCCCCTTCACCCAGAACGATCATGCCGTGCTGCGTGCTGTCGCCGACCGCGTAGGACTCGCTATCGAGAGCGCTCGTTTGTTCCATGAAACTCAGAGCAGTCTGGCCGTGACCTCGGCGCTCTATCAGTTGAACCGCCAGTTGAACGAGTCCAACCAGCTTGCCGATGTGATTCGTGCCGTGGCCGACTGGGTGGCCCCCGACGCGATCAGCGGGCAGATATGGCTGTTCGACGAGGCGGTAGCCGATAATGATCGCGAGTGGCTCGATCTGACGGCGCACTGGTCTGCCGATGCGGTCGCTCCCGAAGCGGTCGATGGCGTTGGGCAGATGACGCTGCACTACAGCGTCTCCCCCTTCCTGCAAGGGCTGCAGAACGGTCAGGTGCGCGTCGTCAACGATCTCATCCGTGACAAGCGGCTGGATGCCGAACTCCGGGGCAACCTGGAGCATCTCCACGGACCTGGGGCCGTCTTCGTGCCGTTCAATGTGCGCGGTCGTTGGCGCGGCATCCTGACCATGCTCTTCAGCGACGCGCGCCAGTTCAACGAAATCGAAGGCCGCCTCTACAACGCCCTGATCGATCAGGTGGGCGTTACCGTCGATAACCGCCTGCTGATCCGCCAGACGGAAATGACCCTTGACCAGATCGAACGCCTGTATGGCGCTAGCCGGCTGATCAACACCGCCCAGACCGCCGACGAACTCATCCGCGCGGCGCTGGCTGCCAACAAGGACGAAGACCTGGACTTCGGGTTGGGGATGCTGGAAGGCTCCCTCGATAAACACGGCTGGCCGACCCAACTCAGGATCGTAGCGCATTCACAGGCCGGGGAAGTTCACAGTGAGGTGACGACGCACCCCTTCTCGGTCGAGGATCACGCACCGCTGCGCCTGCGCGATACCCATTTCACTGCCACGATTGTCGGCTTTGAGACCATGTTCCCGATGTTCAGCGCCGGCCAGCCCATTGCCATCCTCCGCGTCGAGGGGCACAAGCCCGGCGCGTTGAGCATAGAAGACTACGAAATCTACAAGGCGCTCTCCGGCCAGATGAGTACGGTGCTGGAAAACCAGCGCCTTCTCGACCGCACGTCGATGGCGCTGGATGAAACCACCCGCCTGTATTCCGCCAGCCGTGCCATCAACAGCGCCCAGAACTTGCAGTCGGTCTACGAGATGGCGTCGGAACACCTGGTCCAGCCGACAGAGGCGCTCAGCCGGATGACCGTGCTGCTGGCCGGGCCAGAACGGATGATCCACCCGCACTTCTTGGAGGCAGCCTACCAGTGGCAGCGCGATGCCCAGGCGCAGTCCTGGTTGCCTGTGAAGACGCGCCTGGACGCGCGGAACACCGACCTGGGAAGCTGGATCGGGAGCCACACCGAGACCGCCGTCCTCGATGCGCTGGCCGATGACTCGCTTGACACAGTGAATCGCCATTTTGTCGATTGGGGCACAGCCGCCGTGATCGCCGCCCCGCTGCGCTCGCAGCAGAACTGGTTGGGCGTGCTGCTGCTGGAAGCCGACCAAACCCAGGCCTTCAGCGAGCAGTACGTCCGTTTCGTTCAGGCCGTGGCCGACCAGGTCGCCATCGCGGTTGATAACCGTCTGTTGTTCGAAGCAGCCCAGACCGAAGCGCAGCGCGCCCTCGTTCTCGCCGAAGTCGGCCAGTTGGCCTCGCGCGTCGGCGCGGACTTCGAGGAAACCATCCGTTCGGCCTTCGAGCGCGTCGCGGCAGCCGCCTCATATGACATCTGGATGTTGATGGTGGTGAATGCCGAAGACCCCAATCGGCTCGATCTCGTGACGGGGTATGCGCCCAGCGGTCTGTTTGAAATCACTGGGCACATTTACTACAGTTTACTCGACAGCACCCACTCGATCATCGACGCGGTGCGGATGGATAAGCTGCTGCTCGTCAATGATCCCTCGAGGTATCCGGCCTTCGCCGATACGCCGCCGGAATTTCAGGCGTTGTTCGGCAAACATGCTGCTGCCCCAATCCACAGCGGTGGGAAAGTCAGCGGCGCTTTGCTGATGGGACGCAGCCTGGATCAGCCTGACCTCGACGAAGCCGATGAGCAGCTCATCCGCACGCTGGCCGCCCAGATTGGCGTGGCGCTGGAGAACCGCTCGCTGTTCGCCTCCGCCGAGAACGAGCGCCAATACCTCCGCTCCATGCTGGAGACCATGCCAACCGGCGTCATCGTACTGGATGCCCGCACCTTGATCCCGATCCAGGCCAATGCCCGCGCGGAAGAACTCCTGGGCCGCCCGATTGACCTGACCACCCGTTTCCAGGTGGCCGATTATGGTTTGATGCGTACCGGGACGGATGCCGAGTATCCTGACGAGGAACTGCCCATCCACATCACCGCCTCCACCGGTGAGTCGATCATCGCCGACGATGTGGTCGTCATCAATGAGTCGGGTTTCCAGACCGACCTGCTCATGAGCGCTGCTCCCATCACCGATAGGCGCGGCGGCATCACCTCCATCATCGCTTCCCTCCAGGACGTGAGCAACCTGCGCGGCCTGGAAAGCACCCTCCAGAACAGTCTCCGCGAGCAGATCGCCCTCTACGAGGCCACCCGCGCCCTATCCGAATCGTCCACTGTGGATGAAGCGTTGGATTCGGCCATCGCGCAGATCGCCGTCCTGGAACCACTGGACGGGTACATCATTCTGCTGAATGATCTGACCGGCCAACTGGAAGCCGTTCGCGGTTTCGAATCGCTGGAAACGTTCAATCTGCCCAATGAAATCTTTGTCGCCGAACCGGTCTATATTGGCAACCTCGATTGGACATCTCGGCTGGACGAACCAGTCGTGCAATTCCTGAAAGACAAGGGGGTTCGCGCCCTGGCCTGCGTCCCAATGCGAACCCGTGAGATCGTTCAGGGGTGGATTGTCGTGCTGTACGACCGCACCGTGAATTTCACCAGCGAAAACGAACGCTTCATCGCTACCCTGGCCGATAACAGCGCCGTTGCTATCGATAACCGCAACCTGCTGCTGCGGACGGAAGCCGCCTTTGAAGAAGCCTCGACCCTGTTCTTCTCCAGCCGGGCATTGGCCCGCGTCAACTCCCCGCAGGATATCCTCATGGCGGCCGTGGAAAACCTCAAGTTTCCCAGCCTGTCTCAGGCGTATCTGGCTGTGCCCGTCGCGGATCATCCTGGCTCGGATTTGCTGGTGATGGGTGGGTGGCAGCGCGAAGGTTTCGCCGGCATCAATCTCCTCGGCGTGACGCTCAACGCCGAACAGTTCCCGGCCTGGTCGCAGATCACCTCGCCGGAACTGCTCATGCACAACGACATCCTGGACGAGTCCGTCGAGATTGACCCGATGGAACGGATGGGCCTGGAAAGCTTTGAAGTGCGGTCACTCGTGGTCGTTCCGTTGAAGACCTCCAAACGGCTGCTCGGCGTGCTGTGGATGGTCTCCGATGAACCGGCCAGCTTCAGCGAGCGTGACCAACGCATCTACCAGTCCTTCAGCGAGCAGGCCTCGCTCTCGATGGAAGCGGCCCGTCTGCTTGAACAGGCTGAACGACGTGCTCGCCAGTTGGCAACCTCGGCTCAGGTCAACCAGATCGCCAGCTCCATCCTCGATATTAAGCAGCTTCTGCCGCGCCTGGTCGATCTGATCCGCGACAACTTCAACTACGACCATGTGCAGATATTCCTGATGGATCGCGCGGATCGCTTCGCTGAACTGGCCGCCAGCACCGGCGAGCCAGGGCGTCAACTGCTCGAAATCCATCACAAGCTGCAAAAAGGTTCCAAGAGCGTCATCGGTCAGGTGACGGCCACCGGCCAGCCCGCCATCGCGCTGGATACCTCGGATGCCAGCGTCGTTCACCGCCCGAACCCCTTCCTGCCGCTGACCCGCTCGGAAATGGCGCTCCCGCTCATTATTCAGGAACGAGTCATCGGGGCGCTGGACGTGCAGTCCAATACTCCCAACGCCTTCTCGGAAGAAGACCTGATGGTCTTGACCACACTGGCCTCGCAAATCTCCGTCGCGCTGGATAACGCCCGACTCTTCGAGCAATCGGAGAACCGCGCCCGCGATATGAGCTTCCTCTTCAACGTGACCACCACGGCGTCCGCCGCCGACCGGCCGCTGCCGGAAGCCCTCCAATCGGTCGCCGACCTGGTGCGCGACTCGCTGGATGCGCTCATTGTCTGCATCTACCTGAGCGAGGAATACACCGATCACTTTGGCGAGACGCACAGCCTCCTCCGCCCGGCGGCCGCCTCCGGCACGGAACAGCCGCTTTCGGAAATCTCGGAGGTCTATCAGGGCGACGAGACCAACTTCCTCAGCATCGTCGCCGAGGTCGGCCAGACCCTCATCATCCCTGACCTCGAACGCGAGAAGCGTTACCTGCCGATTTCCACCCAGGCGCGTTCGGCCATCGCCGCCCCGCTGATCGTCGGCAGCCAGATGGTCGGCGTCATGTCGATTGAAAGCAGCCGCCAGGAAGCCTACAGCGCGGAAACGGCCAACCTGCTCGGTACGCTGACCAACAGCCTCTCGACCATCGTCCAGAACACACGCCTGCTCGATCAGGTGCAGCGTTCCAACGAACAGCTCCGCGAACTGGACAAGATCAAGAGCGACTTCCTGGCGAATATGAGCCATGAACTGCGAACGCCGCTCAACTCGATCATCGGCTTCAGCCGCGTGATCCTGAAGGGCATCGACGGCCCGCTCACCGAGATGCAGGAGCAGGACCTCTCGACCATCTACAACAGCGGCACACACCTGCTCGGCCTCATCAACGACATCCTCGATCAGGCCAAGATCAACGCTGGCAAGATGGACCTGCACCCCGACTACTTCGACATCAAGACCGTCGTCGAAGGCGTCCGCTCGATTGGTATCGGTCTGGTGAAAGACCGTCCTGTCGAGATGCGGATGGAAGTCGCTCCTGGCCTGCCCAAAGCTTATGGCGACGAATTCCGCACCCGGCAGGTCTTGCTCAACCTGGTCTCGAATGCCTGTAAGTTCACCAGAGAAGGCGCGGTCACGATCCGCGTCTACCAGGACAGCCACCCCAACAGCAATCGCCCGATGATCCGTGTCGATGTGATGGACAGTGGTATCGGTATCGCCGAGAAGGACATCCCGCTGCTCTTCGAGGCTTTCCGGCAGGTGGACTCGTCGCTGACCCGCACCGTCGGCGGCACGGGTCTGGGGCTGCCCATCGCCAAATCGCTGATCGAAATGCAGGGCGGCGTGATGCAGGTGCGTTCCACCGTCGATGTCGGCTCGACCTTCAGCATCATGCTCCCGCTGGAACCCCTCCCGACGGAAGCCGCCGGGGATGCCCCAGAGGGAACTGCATCAGATGCGTCCGTCACACCGCCCGCCGACCTGAAGCGGCGCACCATCGATCTCAAGATTGCCACGGGCGAGGACAACGCCACCCAGCCGCGGCCTGCGGCCGCGCCCGAACCGCCACTCCCGCCACGGGATAAACGCCGCACGACCCAGGATTTGCCGGTGATGCCCTCGCAGCGCACCATCCTGCTGATCGAGGACAATCCCGATATGGTCGATCACTTCCGCCGGGCGCTCCAGCGTGAAGGCTTCGACATCTTCGCCGCCTCGATCCCGCTGGAAGCCGAAGCGATGGCGAGCGGCCTGCGCCCCACTCTGATCGTCATGGACGCGGCCTTCAGCGGCGGCGCGAGTTGGGATATCCTCTCTCGCCTCAAAACGCGGGATGATACCCAGGACATCCCGGTCATCGTCATCGCGCTTGATGACTCCTCGGCGCGTGCTTCCGCTGCCGGAGCCTTCGCTTTCCTCCAGCGCCCATTCATGCCCAATCAGTTGGTCGAGACGGTGCGCGAAGCCGCCGAGGCCGGCCAGATCGAGCGCGTCCTGATTATCGATGACCAACCCGCCAGCGCCCGCATCGTCGAAGAGGCACTGACTGCCAACGGCAAGTACCGCATCTTTACCGCCCACAGCGGCGAGGAAGGCATCTCGCTGGTCGCGCGGCGTCATCCCGACCTGATTATCCTGGACTTGCGGATGCCGGGCATGGATGGCTTCGCTGTGTTGAGTGAACTGCGCTCCAACCCGGAGACAGCCCGCATCCCCATCATGATCGTCACGGCCGATCAGCTTGGGCGAGAAGACCAGGAGAAGCTCGGCAACGTCCAGGTCATCTACAAGACCGACCTGAGTCAGGAGAACTATCAGGCTTTCCTGGAGGGGATTCATCAATATCTTGTCCGTTGACTCAGCCACTTCTGTGATAGGATAAGGCTGGTAAGTTAGCATTTCCAAACGTCGGCACCGGGGCACAACAGTTTGTGCCTCCGGTTCTTTTCCTGTTCAGGGAGAAAGTATCGTTGTATCCCGCCCATCCCAACGGCCAACCCAGCATCATGCTGGAGTGCATCAACTGTCATACCCGCGTACCCCTGGATCGGCGCGTCGCGGGCTGCCCCACCTGCGGCGAAAATATCCTGGAAGCCCGCTACGATCTGACGCAGATCGATGTGCAGAACTGGCTTCCGATCATCAAGCGTCGCAAACCCAATCTCTGGCGCTACCGCGAAGTCCTGCCGATCTACGACTCGGCCAACATCGTCAGCCTCGGCGAAGGTGGTACGCCGCTCATCAAGTCGGAGGCGCTGGCCGCCAGCCTCGGCCTGAAGCACCTCTATATCAAAGATGAGCGCCAGGGGCCGACCGGCAGCTTCAAAGACCGCCAGGCCACCGTCGCCATATCCGCGCTGAAAGAAATGGGCGTCACCGAACTGGTCGTCCCCAGCACCGGCAACGTGGCGATTGCCTACGCCGCTTATGCTGCCCGCGCGGGCATCAAGGTCTGGAGCTTCTTCCCCAGCCTCACGCCCGGCGACAAAATGCGCGAAGCCGCCCTCTATGGCGCGGAGGTCATCAAGATCACCGGAACCTACGACCAGACCAAAGAACTGGCCGCCCGCTTCGCCAAATCCAAAGGCATCTTCCTCGACCGCGGCATCAAAAGCGTCGCGGCCATCGAAGCCATGAAAACGATGGCCTACGAGATCGCCGAGCAGTTGGGCGACGAACTGGAAGATGGCGAGTGCTGGCGTGCCCCCGACTGGTTCCTTCAGGGGGTCAGCGGCGGCATGGGGCCAATCGGCGTGGGCAAGGGCTTCCAGGAGATGCTCGACTTCGGGCTGATCGACAAGATGCCGGCCATGGGCATCATCCAGTCATCCGGCTGCGCCCCGATGGTCGAAGCCTTCCAGCGCGGCCAGCGCATCGCCACCCCCATCGATAACCCGCAGACCATCATCGCCACGCTGGCGACGGGCAATCCCGGACGCGCCTACGAACTGCTCTACGATTACGTCCACCGTCACGGCGGCTACTTCACCACCGCCACCGATGAAGAGGCGTTCACTGCCACCGTCATCCTGGCGCGGACGGATGGCATCTCGGTCGAGCCAGCCACCGCCGTCACCTTCGCCGGGTTGATCCGCATGGTGCGCGAGCGCGTCATCAAGCCCGATGATGTGGTCGTGATGAACTGTACCGGGCATACCATGAGCGTCGAGAAGCACATCCTCGGCGAGCAGTGGCAGCACTCGGTCGATCTCAGTGAGCAGAACAAGACCCCGGCGCTGCCGGAAGAAGGACTGCTTTCCGCCCTCCAGCAGGTCGAATCGCAGGTGCGTCGCATCGTCATCATCGAAGACAACGGTGACGCCGCCCGCCTGATCCAGCGCATCCTTCAGGCGCAGGGAACCTATGACATCCAGATCGCTGAGAACGGCGCTCAGGGCATCGAGATCATCCGCAGCACCCATCCCGATATGGTCATCACCGACCTGATGATGCCGGATGTCGATGGCTTCCAGGTGATCGAGACCATGAAGTCGGATCGCAAGATGTCGCGCATCCCCATCGTGGTCGTCACTGCCAAAGAACTGACCGTCCAGGAACGCGCCCGCCTCAGCGGTCAGATCGACATGCTCCTGCAAAAAGGTTCGTTCCTCGATGAAGAGTTCGTCGAGAACCTCGTCAGCAAACTGAATTGATCCGCCCATCCCCGCTCTTTGTGAGCGGGGATGCTCCCTTTTTCCGCAGCCAAATCACGCGCCAATCGATCCTGTAACCGTCGTTTGCCCCATTTGCAGCCGCCAACTGAAATACTTTTTACTTTCTTCAGGTAAACTTCTGCTAAGATGAAGAAGTGATTATTGCGCGTTCATCAGGCAGATCAGATTATGTCCCGTCTAATCATGCGGCGCGGCCCCAACCCCGGCAAAGTCTTCGACCTCACCAACGACGTGGTGACGATTGGCAGCGGCTTGAAGAACGCCATCGTCATTCAGGACAACGATGTCAGCCGGGAACACTGCCGCCTCATCCGCGTCATGGCCGATTATGAAGTGCATGACCTGGATTCAACGCGGGGAACCTTCGTCAGCGGTCAGCGCGTCAAAAGCGGCTGGGTGCTGCGGGCGGGCAACGTCATCGAACTCGGCGAAACCATCACCCTGGAATATGAGCGCGGTTCATCCGAGACCGAGATGAAACAGGCCGAGGCCCAGATTGGCCCCGCGCCCCATGAACCCCCACGGCCCGCGCTGCCGCCGGCCCTGGTCGTCACCAGCGGCTACCGCCCCGGCGAAACCTTCGTCCTGCGCTCGCCCAAGCTGACCATTGGCCGCGATCCTGCCAACGACATCATCATCCAGGATGCCGAAGTCAGCCGCTACCATGCGGTTCTGCGTGCCAACGGCTCCGGCTACGAAATCGAAGACCTCGGTTCGACCAACGGCTCGATGGTCAACGGCATCCCGCTGGAGAAGGGCACGCCGCGTCTGCTCAATGCCAACGACCTGCTCATCCTCGCTGCCAACATCACCCTGCGCTACACCTGGCAGCCGGAAGAAGTCCGCCAGGAAGTTCACGGCAAAACCGGGAAAGCCCAGTCCCGTCCCTCCACCAACGAACTCATGCAGTTGGATACCGCCGAGGGCAAGCTCCTCAGTTCGCGCGGCAAGCGCCAGACCAGCAAGCTCGGAACCGGGCTGGCTCCCGGCTCGCTGCTCGATCACACCTTTGTCGCCTATTCCCGCTCGGATTGGTCGGGCGTGGTCGTGCCGGTGATGGCCCTGCTCCAGGACAACGGCTTCAAAATCTGGGTCGATCAATACCTGACCCAGGGCGGTGATGACTGGATGGCGGCGGTCGAGCAGGCGCTTTCCGAATGCTGGCTGCTGGTTGTCATCGTCACCCCGGAGGCGCTCGATTCGCGCTACGTGCGGCTGGCCTATCGCTACTTCTTCAACCGCGAGAAGCCGACCGTTCCCTTCATCTACACCGGGGTCGATGAACTGCCGGTCGAACTCAAGAAGATCAGCGCCATCCGCTATAACGCCGAAAACAGCCGCCAGAGCTTCGAGCAGTTGGTCTCGCAGCTTCGCGTGCTGCGGAACAGTCATTCCTGAGCCGAGGCTCTATGACCGACGCCCACCAACGGCTGGAGGCCTTCTACAAGATCACCCGCCTGCTCAGCAAGCAGGAATCGACTCCGCAGATGGTCGTCCAGAATGCCCTGGCACTCATCGCCGAGGTCACGGGGGCGCGCAACGGCTGCGTCGTCACCTATCACCGCGATGGGCGCGTCGCCAACCAGTTCGTGCTGGGCGAACAGGGCGATCTCGACGGGCGCGTCCGCCTGTGGGGTGAACTGATCCAGCGCGGACTGATCGGCTTCGTGCATCATGGCCGCCGCCCGATCATCATCCGCGACATTCAGAACGATCCGCGCTGGCCGCGACTGAGCGATACGCCGGAGTATCTGCGGCTCGGCTCGGCCATCGGCCTGCCGATGGAACGCGCCGGAGTCATGTATGGCGTTCTGGCCGTCATCCACCCCCGCCTGGATGCCTTCGATGTCGAGACGGTCTCCTGGCTGGAAGCGGTCGTCGAGCTGATCGCCACCACCGTCGGCGATACCATCATCCTGAATGCCGCCCCGCGTGATGAACACCGCTACCGCTGGATGTTCGAGGATGCCGTCGTGCCCATCCTCATCACCAACATGGACGGCTACATCATCGATGTCAACCGCAAAGCCTGCGAATTCCTGCGCTATAAACGCCCAGAACTGCTCCAACTGCCCATCTCGGCCATCCACCGCATGGGCACAGGCCCAATCGGGGCCAACCGCTTCTCCTCGCTCCAGGAAGGCAACGAGGTGGTCTTCCGTTCGACGGCCTGGACTGCCGACGGCGCTGATATTCCGGTGGTCGTCCGCGCCCGCCGCCTGTTCTTCGACGACAACGACGGCATCGCCTGGGTCGAGCAGGACATCTCCACCGAGATGGAACTGGAGCAGCTTCGCCAGGACCTCACCTCGATGGTCTATCACGACCTGCGCGGACCGCTGCATACCATCTACAGCAGCCTGACCACGCTGCCCCGGTTGCTGCCCAAAGATGGCCCCAAGCCGCTGGCCGATCTGCTGGACGTGGGCATCCGCAGCACCAAGCAGCTCACCCGCCTGGTCGAGAGCCTGCTGGATATTCAGCGGCTTGAATCCGGCAAGGCCATCCTCGACCCCAAACCGACCTCGATGCACAGCCTGCTGGCCGAGGCCGCTCAACTGGTGCAGCCGCTCATCAGCGAATCTGATCAGCGCCTGGCCTTCGACCTCGCGCCCGATCTGCCCTTCGTCACCTGCGACGCCGATATGATCCTGCGCGTCGTCACCAACCTGATGGAAAACGCCGTCAAGTACACCCCTATGGGCGGAACCATCACCCTCAGCGCCGCCCAGGACGGCCCCGGCGTCCGCATCAGCGTCAGCGACTCCGGCCCCGGCATCCCCAAGCACCTGCAAAAAACCATCTTCGATAAGTTCAGCCGGGTGAAATATAAAGACGCGCCCAAAGGCGTCGGCCTGGGGCTGGCCTTCTGCCGCCTGGCGGTCGAGGCGCATGGGGGGCAAATCTGGGTGGAGAGCGAACCGGGGCAGGGGTCATCGTTCCTGTTCACCCTGCCTCCATCCCGAACATTCGCCAACGGCTCCAGCGATTAGGCTTCGCGCGTTCCAGGCAATACCGGGCGCGACGCCAGCAGCAGCTCCATTGACCCGGACTGGACGGTCTTGCCGTCCTGGTTGAAGATTTTGACCTCGGCGGTGATGATTCCGCCGCCCAGTCGCTTCATCTCTTTCTTCTCGGCCACGGTGATCCGCACCCGCATCGTATCGCCGATGAAGACCGGCAGGCTGAACTTCATCTCCAGCCCGCGGAAGGCCAGCACCGTCCGCTCCATGAAGCCCAACTGGTAGAGCTGCCCGACGGCGTAGCTGAGCGTCAGCATCCCGTGGGCGACGCGCTGCTTCATCGGGTGCGCTTTCATGTATTCGGCGTCGGTGTGCATGGGGTTGTAATCCCCGGTCAGCGCGGCGAACTGCACGATGTCGCTCTCGGTGATGGTGCGCCCGCGCGTGGTCATCGTCTGGCCGACTTCGATTTCCTCGAAGTAGTAGCCAATCGGCCCGTCTTCCTGATAACGCATGATGTTCCTCGATGTGGTGATTTAGCCCTCGGCCTCGCCGACGGGTTCTTTGCCGGTCGTCACGCTCATCCATTCGGGACGGTCGCCGCGCAGATGGCCGTAAACGGGCTTCTCGTTGCGGAGCATATCCACGAACGCGAACAGGTCGGCCATGTGCAGGAACATGTAGCCCTTCTTGTTGGCGACATCGTAGGACGCCTGCGGGAAGGGGCTGTCCTCGGCCAGGAAGTACACATCCAGCGTGTACTCACCGCCGGTGCAGCGCACCAGCGCGCGGATTTTAGCGGTGACGCCGTTGTGTTCCAGCAGTTCCAACTGCCGCCAGACGACCATGTATTCTTTGATCTCGAAGACTTTGGCTTCCATTGGTCACGACCATCCTTTGGTTGGGCGGTGATTTCCCGCTGATTCTAACACCGGACAGCGAAATCTGCTCCGCCCCAGACCGGGAAAGTTAATAGTTGATAGTTTATAGTTGATAGAAAAATACCTTGATAGATGAGAAATCTGATAAGAATGATAAGAATGAGAATGCGAGAATCTTGAGAATCTGTGGCTCGAACTGCCGCAAATGTCGTCAGTGTCGGTGTCGTTGATCGCCAGAGCAGGCGAAATGTCCGAAATGTCGTCCAAGTCGTCCACGCCGGACGCACCAATTGGCACAAATGGCAGCAATGGCAGCAGCGGCAAATTGTCAATTCTGTGCCAAAGTCCTCGCATGTAAGCAGTGATTTGCCACAAATGCTGCAAGTGCAAATCCGCGACATGTTGCAAAAGTGCCGCCAGACACTAAGGCTATTCCAGAGAAATAACAGATCACAATTGGAGGAAAATGGGCGTGATACGAACAAACCATTTGGGCAAGGGTGGATAGCGCTCAAGGCGCGTTTCGAGACACGCCATTTGTCGTTGCGTGAGCCTCACCCCGGTGTGGTAAATCTCCTTCACCCAGTGCACCAGGGGAGATTGTCCACGAAAAGTCATGGTTTGTGCGAAACGCAGCACGGTTTGACAGGAGTCCAGCAAGCTCCCATTCCAGTGCTTTTCCAGCACGCCCCAGACCCGTTCAATCGGGTTGTATTTGCTGTGATAGGGCGGAAGATAGGCCAGTTCAAGCGTGATTTGTGCCTCATCCACGAACGCGGTCAGTCGCTTCATGAATTGCGTGCGGCGGCTGTGGTTTTCGGGACCATTATCCAGGTTCAATAGCAGGGTGGTCACTTGGGGAAAGCGTTCCCGCAGTGCTGCCCAACAAGCGCTCAAACAATCGACCATGAAATCACTGGTCAGTTTGGAAGCGGTGAAGTAGAGGTAGAGTTCGTCATACTGCGGC